>NZ_JBYCKI010000017.1:0-13258 GCF_057473305.1 Thiomonas sp. TH-17 | reverse complement strand
TCGCTCATCACCGCGCGGCTGGCGGGCGAGCAAGGGCGCGAAGTCTTTGCCATGCCCGGCTCGATCCACAACCCCCTGGCGCATGGCTGCCACCGCCTCATCCGCGAAGGCGCCAAGCTTGTCGAAACCGCGCAAGACGTGCTGGAAGAATTTGCCTGGGATGCGCGCCCCGCCGTGAAAACCACGACGGAAGACGCATCGCCCGCCACGGAAGCCCCGCCCGAATGCGACATCCTGCGCGCCCTCGGCTACGACATCCGCAGCTTCGACGATCTCAGCGCGCGCACCGGCTGGCCTGCCGACCGGCTGGGCGCACGCTTGCTCGAACTTGAGCTGGAGGGCCAGGTCGCGCGCCTGCCCGGCGGCCGCTTTCAGCGCATCGCCCGCGCCTGAAATCCGGTCACCTTCCGGGTGCTCATGAGAAAACGCCGGGCCGCCCCAAGTTTTCTCATCCCCCTCGGGGGGCCTGACGCGCAGCGGCAGGTCTGGGGGCGCTTCTGACCCGGCCTGATGCCGGGAGAAAACCGCGAAACGATCCGTCATCGCGTCATGCATAGAATGGCTTCATGTTCGATATTCTCATGTATCTCTACGAGTCCTATTGGCATCCGGAAGCCTGCCCCGAGTTTGGGCAGCTCACGCGCAAACTCAGCGCGGCCGGGTTCGAGAGCGACGAAATTCACGAAGCCATCGACTGGCTTCGCGGGCTCGACAGCGCCGTAGGCGGCCTCCAAACCCAGCACGAGCAGAGCGCACACGCCATCCGCCTTTACGCCCAGCAGGAGCTCGACTGCCTGGGGCTGGAAGCCATCGGTTACCTCAACTTTCTTGAGAGCGCCGGAGTGCTCAAGCCGCATCTGCGCGAACTCACCATCGAGCGCGCGCTGGCCACCGGCATGCAGCCGCTGCCGCTGGAGCATCTCAAAACCATCGTGCTGTTGATTTTCTGGCGTCTGGACGAAGAGCCGGATGCCCTGATCCTCGACGAGCTGTTCGTCGAAGCCGAAGACCGCGTGGTGCATTGAGCTAACTGCTGCCGCTCGGCTTCGGCCACGACTCGCCTAACCCCTCCCTGAAAGATTTCCGATGCCAGTTTCTCCCATCCGCATCAGCCTGGGCGCCGCCCTGCTGGCCAGTCTGGCCCTCGCCGGTTGCGGCGGCGGTTCGACCAACACCAACTATTCCGGCTCGATCGTCACGGGGCAGGTGCTCATGGGGGCGAACAGCCCGGTCAACGGCAACGGCACCGACAATGTCTGCGCCTACGCCATCGTCAACGGTCAGGGCAATCCGCTGACCACCACGGTTACGCCGTACACCAGCTATGGCACCGTGCTGGACTGCGTGCCTTCAGCGGCCGATGGCAGCTTCAGCATGAACCTCACCAGCTTCTACGGCCCGGTTCTGCTGCAGGTCGTGGGGGGTACTTATAGCTACAAAGGTGCTTCGCAGGCGCTCAACAGCCTGACCTCCACGGCACTCAATCTCGCCGCCAGCGCCAGTAACGCCGCGCTGGCGACGAACGCCAGCCTGCAAGCCATGGTGAACGTGGGCGGCGGCGGAACGGTCACGGCCAACATCACCCCGCTGACCACTTTTGCCGTGGCCCGTATCACGCCGAACAGTGGCCTGACGTTCGCCAACTACTCCGCCTCGCTGCAACACATCGCCGGGCAGTTCAGCCTGGGCGGCCTGGCCCTGGCCACGGCGGTTCCCACGACTGGAGATGCTTACGACAAAGCGCTGATCGGAGTGGATCAGTACCTGGCCACCATGACTCTCAACGGCGGCAACGCAGACGACCCCTACGGCGCCAATCTGCTCAACTGGACCAACCTCGGCGCCGCCACTACTCCGGCCACCGTTTCTGCCGACTACAGCACGGCCTACAACCAAGCCAACGGTACGACCGGGGTCAGCTTCAACTTCAACTGAATTTCTGTCGCGGCATAAAAAATCGCCGCCAGTGCACCCATGCCTTTTCGGCTCCGTGGCGAACGAGTTGCATGGGTTGGATACGCTCGCAAAGCTAATCGCGGACCGAGTGCATCGCGTGCACGCTGGGCTTCATCTCTACAATTCGACTCATCCACTATTGGAGATCCATCATGAATTTCAGCATCGAATGCGAGGAAGAGATTGATGGCCGCTGGATCGCTGAGATTCCGCAGCTTCCTGGCGTCTTGTGCTATGGCAAGACCGCTGACGAAGCCATGGCAAAGGCTGAAGTGCTCGCCCTTCGCACCATGGCCGAGCGCCTGGAGCAAAGCGAGTCACGCCCCGTCGCAATCCATATCTCTCTGCCTCTCGCCGCATGAGTCAATGGCCTTCCATCAAGGCCAAGCGGTTGCTTGCGGCGCTGTTTAGCCTTGGGTGGAAAGTCAAGCGGTAATCCGGTTCGCACCGCACTTTGTCCCGCGAAGGGTGGCCTGATGTTGTGTTCGCGTTTCACGACGGCGAAGAAATCGGCCCCCGAATGCTTGCGCGCATCGCCAAGCACACTGGCATCACTCCAGAAGACTTGTAGCGCTTCGGGCGTTTCCGCAGATGCCGAAATCATTCGATAGAAACTATCAATCACACAAAAAAGCCAGCTCACGCTGGCTTTTTTGTGGGCGCCTGATTTCAGACCACCGCGCCCGCGTTCGGGTCGTTGCGGTCGCTGGGCTTGTTGCCGCCTGGTTTGATCAGGTCTTCGCGCTTCACGCCGAACCACATCGCCAGCGCGGCGGCGACGAACACCGAGCTGTAAATACTCATCGAAATGCCGATGATCAGCGCCAGGGCGAAGTAATGCAGCGCCGGGCCGCCGAACAAGAACATGGAAAACGCCATCGCGAGCGTCGAGCCGTGGGTGATGACGGTGCGGCTGATGGTGTTGGTAATGGCGCTGTCGATCACCTGTACCGTGCTGTACTTGCGGTAGCGGCGGAAGTTTTCGCGCACCCGGTCGAAGATCACCACCGACTCGTTCACCGAATAGCCCAGCACCGCCAGCACCGCCGCCAGCACGGGCAGCGAGAATTCCCACTGGAACAGGGCGAAGAAGCCGAGAACGATGATCACGTCGTGCAGGTTGGCGAGAATGGCCGCCACCGAGAATTTCCACTCGAAGCGCACGGCCAGATAGGCGACGATGCCGAAGATCACCAGCGCAAGCGCCTTGAGGCCGTCTGTGGCGAGTTCGGAGCCCACCTGCGGGCCGACGAATTCGGTGCGGCGCTGCTGCGCCTGAGGGTCGGCGGCCAGCAGCCCGGCCATGACCCTGGTGCTCTGCTCGGAACTGGTCTCGCCCTTGTGCAGCGGCAGGCGAATGACCACGTCATTGGCGTTGCCGTAGGCCTGCACCTGCGCATCGGCGTAGCCGAGCTTGCTCAGCGTGGCGCGGATGCCGTCGATATTGGCCCCCTGGCTGTAGCCGACCTCCATCACCGTGCCGCCGGTGAATTCGATCGACAAATTGAGCCCGCGGGTGATGAGAAAAAACACCGCGGCGGCGAACAGCAGCACCGAGATGATGTTGAAGGTCAGCGCCGACCGCATGAACGGAATGTCGCGCTTGATACGGAAAAATTCCATGATGTGCCTTGAATCGGGAGTCTTTGGGCCGTCGGCGGATCAATGCACCTTGCGGCGCGGCTTGGTGGTGCGCGGCGCGGGTGCGTCCAGCGGCTTTCCGGCTTTCACGGCGTCACTCGCGGCGCTGGCGGGCAGGGCCGCGGCTGTCGCCTTGGCGGTTTCCGGCTTCCACACTTGGCCGATGGAGATGCTGTGCAGACGACGCTTGCGGCCATACCAGAGGTTGATGATGCCGCGCGAGAAAAACACCGCTGAGAACATCGAGGTGAGAATGCCCAGCACGTGCACCACGGCAAACCCGCGCACCGCGCCGGAGCCGAAGATGAGCAGCGCGACACCCGCGATCAAGGTGGTGACGTTGGAGTCGAAAATCGTGGCCCAGGCGCGCTCATAACCGTGGAAGATGGCATTTTGCGGACTGGCGCCATTGCGGAGTTCCTCGCGCACGCGCTCATTGATGAGCACGTTGGAGTCGATGGCCATGCCCAGCGCCAGCGCCATGGCGGCGATGCCGGGCAGGGTGAGCGTGGCCTGCAGCATGGAGAGCACCGCCACCAGCAGCAGCAGATTGACGGCCAGACCGATGGACGACACCACGCCGAAGAACATGTAGTAGATCGACATGAAGATGACGATGGCGACGAAGCCCCAGGTCACCGAGTGGAAGCCCTGGCTGATGTTCTGCTGGCCCAGGCTGGGGCCGACGGTGCGCTCTTCGATGATGCTCATCGGCGCCGCTAGGGCGCCGGCGCGCAGCAGCAGCGCGGTGTCATTGGCTTCCTGCACGGTCATGTGGCCGGAAATCTGCACACGGCCCCCGGCGATCTCGCTGCGGATCACCGGGGCGGTGATGATTTCGCCGCGGCCGCGGTCGAACAAAATCATGGCGGTGCGCTTGCCCACATTCTCTCGCGTGACTTCCTGGAAGATGCGCGAGCCCTTGGAGTCGAGGGTGAGGAACACCGCAGGCTCGTTGGTCTGCTGGTCGAAGCCGGGCTGGGCGTCGGTGAGGTTGTCGCCGGTCAGCAGCACGTCGCGCTTGACCGCGAGCTTGCCGCCATCACGGTCGGGAAAGATCTGGTCGCCGGCGGGCAGCGGGCCTTGCCCGGCCACCGCGGCCTGTGCGGCGGCGCTGTCATCGACCATGCGCACTTCGAGCGAGGCGGTACGACCGAGAATGTCCTTGGCACGCGCCACGTCCTGAATGCCGGGCAGTTCGACCACCACGCGGTCGCGGCCCTGTTGCTGGATGATGGGCTCGGCCACGCCCAGCTCGTTGATGCGGTTGTGCAGGGTCTGGATGTTCTGCTTGATGGCGTAGTCTTCTTCCTGCGACACGGCGGCAGGCGTCAGACTGGCGCTGAGGCTGTTAGGGCCTGCGGGCGCTTGCGGGGCCAGCTGCAGATCGGGATGCTGGCGGGAGATGAGTTCCTTGGCCGCATTCAGCGCGCTGGCGTCGACAAAATCGCCCTGAAGGGTGTCGCCCACGCGTTCAAGCTTGGTATAGCGCGCGTCTTTGTCGCGCAGATCGCGGCGCAGTTCGCCGGAAATCGAGTCGAGCTTTTTGTGCACGGCCGCCTGCATGTCCACCTGCAGCAGGAAGTGCACGCCCCCGCGCAGATCGAGGCCGAGGTACATGGGATTGGCGTTGAGCGCCGTCAGCCACGCGGGCGAACGCGACAGCAGATTGACCGCGACCACATACTGCGGATCGTCCACATTGGGGTTGAGCGCCTTGGCCAGCACATCGCGCGCCTTGATCTGCACGCTGGTGTCGCTGAAACGGTAGTTGACCGTGGCGCCGTTGAAGTCGGCCGAATCGGGCTTGAGGTTGGCAGCGCCCAGAATCTGCTCGCCTTTGAGCAGCAAGGCGTTGTCGACCTTGCCGCCGTTGGTGCTTGAAATCTGCACTGAGGGCGATTCACCGTACAGATTGGGCAGCGCATACACCACGCCAACCACCAGGACGACGACCATGATGAGATATTTCCACCAGGGATAGCGATTCATGACAACAACCTCGATTCACCCGCCGATGCGGCGCGGGTTCAAATAAAAAACCCGCACAAGCCGGGCCTGCACGGTTGGGCCCGCGACGACGCGGGCCGGTAGGAACGCATGGGCGCGCTCAGACGCCGCTCTTGATCGTGCCCTTGGGCAGCACCATGGTCACCGCGCTGCGCTGCACCTGCACCTCGGTGTTGGCCGTGATTTCCAGGCCGATATAGGTTTCGCTCACCTTGGTGATTTTGCCCACGACCCCGCCCGAAGTCACGACCTCGTCGCCCTTGGCCAGCGCGGCCAGCATGGCACGCATTTCCTTTTGCTTCTTCATCTGCGGACGCAGCATGACAAAGTACAGGATGACGAACATCACGATGATGGGCAACAGGCTCATCAGGGTGGAGCCTGCACTGGGTGCGGGGGCGGGGGCTTGCGCGTGGGCGACGGAAATAAGGTTCATGGGGAAGATGGAACGGTGGATTTCATCGGCATCCTGGCTCGTGGCCAGGGTCGGTCAACCGCGTATTGTCGCAAAGCTGAGGGCGGGTGCCGCAAATTTCTTCAAATCCCTCAGGCGGGGTCCGCCCCTTGTCGCACAAAGACCATAAGATGTCCGCTTTCATTTGAGGGCCCTGCACCATGAAACGTCTGCGCATTGGCATCGTTGGCGGCACCGGCTACACCGGGGTGGAACTCTTGCGGCTGCTGGCACGCCACCCCCAGGCCGAGCTGGCCGCCATCACCTCGCGCAAGGAAGCGGGCACCCCGGTGGCCGACATGTTCCCCAGCCTGCGCGGGCACGTCGATCTTGCCTTCACCACCCCTGACGACGCGCCGTTGCTCACCTGCGACATCGTCTTTTTCGCCACGCCGCATGGCGTGGCCATGGCCCAGGCCCGTCGGCTGCTCGATGCCGGTGTGCGCCTTATCGATCTGGCCGCCGACTTCCGTCTGCAAAACCTGACCGAGTTCACCCAGTGGTACGGCATGGAGCACGCCTGCCCCGATCTGCTGCAAGAAGCGGTTTACGGCCTGCCGGAACTGCACCGCGAGGCCATTGCCAAGGCCCGTATCGTCGCCAATCCCGGCTGCTACCCCACCACGGTGCAACTGGGCTTTGCTCCCCTGCTGCGCACCCCCGGCCTCGTGGAGGCCGCCCACCTCATGGCCAACTGCGCCTCGGGGGTTTCGGGCGCAGGCCGCAAGGCGGAGATCGGCCTGCTGTTCAGCGAAGCCTCGGACAATTTCAAGGCCTACGGCGTCAAAGGGCACCGGCATGGGCCTGAAATCAACGAACAACTGCGCCGCATCGCGGGCGCGGCTCCCGGCAGCAGCGCGGTCGACTGCCTGTTCGTGCCGCATCTCACCCCCATGATTCGTGGCATGCATGCCACCTTGTCAGCCCGCCTCACGCCCGCCGGGCAGGCTCTCGACCTGCAAGAGTTGTACGCCACGTTCTATGCGAATGAGCCTTTCGTCGATGTGCTGCCCCCGGGCAGCACGCCTGAAACCCGCTCGGTGCGCGGCGCCAATACCCTGCGGCTCGCGGTACACAAACCGCGCCCCGACATGGCCCTGATCCTGGTCGTTCAGGACAACCTCACCAAAGGCGCCTCGGGCCAGGCGGTGCAGAACATGAATGTGATGTTCGGCCTGCCCGAAAACATGGGCCTGGACGGGCTGGCAGTATTGCCCTGATTTTTGCCGTAAATCCGCAGGCGGGAACAAGGTCTTGCGCGGCACTAAAATTGCGTCAACCTAAAGGAGTACCCCATGAGCGCCATGCTTGATACCGCCACCACCGCCGAAATGGCCGCCCCGCCCGCCCCCCTGCTGTTCACCGACAGCGCGGCGGCCAAGGTCAAAGAATTGATCGACGAGGAAGGCAACAATGACCTGAAGCTGCGCGTGTTCGTGCAGGGCGGCGGTTGCTCCGGTTTTCAATACGGCTTCACGTTCGACGAAGCGGTGAACGAAGACGACACGCAGATGGTGAAAAACGGCGTAACCCTGCTGATCGACGCCATGAGCCTGCAATATCTGGCGGGCGCCGAGATCGACTACAAGGACGGCCTCGAAGGCGCCCAGTTCGTCATTAAGAACCCGAACGCCACCACGACCTGCGGCTGTGGCTCGTCGTTTTCGGTTTGAGCGAACACCGTCTGCTGGCTTAAAAACGCCCTGAAACCGCCTTTGAAGGCGGTTTTTTTGGTTTCAAGCCGGATAGACCGCCCCGAGCACCCGTGAGCCAGCGGCCCCGGTGACTGCGGGCAGGTTGCCCGGCAGCCCCAACAAGGTTTGCTGCGCCAGCCAGGCGAAGGCGGCGGCTTCAACCTGTTCGGCGGGTATGCCGCTGTCGCCGCTCGGGCGGCAGGTCACGCCTGGAAGCGCCTGCTGTAGGCGGCTTAGCAGGTCGGCGTTGCGCGCGCCGCCGCCGCAGATCACCAGCTCGCAGACGGCGGGCATGGCGCGCCGCAACGCCTCGGCCACGCTGTGCGCGGTCAATGCCGCCAGCGTGGCCTGCACATCCTGGGGCGAAGCTTGGGCCGCATGAGCCGACAGATGGCGCTCAAGCCAGGCCGGATGAAAGTCGTCGCGACCGGTGCTTTTTGGGGCGGCGCGCGAGAAGTAGGGATCGGCCAGACATTGCGCGAGCAAATCCGCCCGCACCGCGCCGCCCGCCCCCCAGGCGCCTTGGGCGTCGTAAGGCTGCCCGAGATGGCGCTGCGACCAGAAATCGAGCAGGGCGTTGCCGGGGCCGGTGTCGAAACCGAGGGTGCGGCCATCGGCAAACAGCAGGCTGAGATTGGCAAATCCGCCAAGATTGAGTACGGCGATATCGGCGCCCGCCACCGCGAATACGGCGCGATGAAACGCCGGCACCAGCGGCGCGCCCTGGCCGCCGGCCGCCACATCGCGGCTACGGAAGTCGGCCACCACGGCGATGCCGCAACGCTCGGCGAGCAAGGCCGGCGCATTGATCTGCACGGTGTAGCCGAGGTCGGGACGATGACGCACGGTCTGCCCATGCGCCCCGATGGCGCGAACCGATGCAGCGCTCACACCGCTGTCGCGCAGCAGGGTGGCGACGACTTCGGCGTAGAGGTCGGCGAGTTGCTGCGCGGCGAGGGCGCTGCGGTGGAGTTCGTCGAATCCCGCGGTGTTGAGGGCGAGAAATTCAGCGCGCAACCCCCCGGGAAACGCCCGCGCCGCATGGGCCAGCACCCGAGGCGGCGCGCCGGGCGCAGATTCAAGCAGCACGCCGTCGACCCCGTCGAGCGAGGTGCCCGACATGAGCCCGATGAACAAGCCCGGTTCAGTCGGCACGCGCCAGCCGCACGGCGTCGTCACTGCCGGCCGCCTGGGCGAGTTGGGTGCGCATCACGGCGGTAGCGGCGAAGAACGAGGCTTTTTCGCCCGGCGGCAAAGGTTTGCCCTGCGGCACATAGCTGGCCATGCGCAGCGGATCGATCAGTCGCCCCGCGGCATGAAATTCGAAATGCAGATGCGGCCCGGTGGAGGTGCCGGTATTGCCGGTCTTGCCGATGTTCTGGCCTTCGCTCACGGTCTGGCCCGGCTTGACGGCGATGCTGCTCAAGTGGGCGTAGACCGTCTCGAAACCGCCGGGATGCGCGATTTTGATCACATTGCCATAGCCGCTCTGCATCCCGGCAAACTTCACCCGGCCTTCGGCGACGCTGGGCACCGGAGTGCCGCTGGGCGCGGCGAAATCGACGCCCTCATGCATTTCGCGCCGCCCCTTCACCGGATGCACGCGCATGCCGAAGGGCGACGTCACCTTGGCACCCGGCAGTGGCGAAGAAGCCCAGGCTTTTTCCATCCCCTGGCCGGCAGGGGTGTAGTAGCCACCGGCGGCATCACCGTGCGCGGCGAACCACACCGCTTGACGCACCACGCCACGGCTGCGCACTTCCGCCGCCAGCAGACGGCCCGGGCGCAGCTCGCGGCCGTCGAGCGTCTGCATCTCGTACACCAGCGCCACCTGATCGCCCTTGCGCAGGCTGCGGCGCAAGTCGATCTGTGGAGCGAACACCTTGACCAGTTGCGCACCGACCGGCGAAGGTACGCCGGACTGGCTCAGCGCGGTCGTCAAAGCGCCGCGCACCGAAACATTGGTCAGACGCGTGCGGGGTTCGAGCTTGCGTTCGGTGGTCGATACCTGCAATGCGCCGTCTGCGCCGGGCTGCACCGTGAGTTCGCGCCAAACCGGGGCGGCCAGCGGATCGGTTCCCGCAGGCATGGGAAGCACGGCGGCAAGCTGCAGCAATTCGCCCTGTGCATTCACCTGCGCCCGCACGGGTTCGGGCCCGCCACCTGCGGCGAGCAGCGCGCGGAAACTCGCATTCTTTCCGAGTTGCGCGATGGCGGCAGGATCGGTCACGCCGAGACGTTTGAGCAATTGCTGCACGGTGTCCCGATGCCGCACCGAGGTGCTGCTGGCATAACGCAGATCGGCCGTAGCAAGCGCTTCGGTCTGTCCCTGCACGTCGTTGTCGAGCACGGTAGCGAGGGTGGTGCGCGGCGGCAGTTGCGGCTGCGCCTCGACCAGGGCATAAGCCCCGGCGCTGCTCAGCAGCAGGGCGCCGCCCACGCTGGCGGCCAGACGACGCGGATGCGCACGCAGCACCCGCGCCACCTCGGCCGAACGTTGCGACACCCACAGCGCCGCATCTTGAGCGCGGAGCGGCTTAGCCATGCTGCGGCTCCTTGGCGGCATGCGCAGCGGCATCGACCACCAGGCTGCCGCCATCGATGACGGCGAGCAGATGGCGCGGTTCAGCTGTCTGCGCCAGAAATTCCGGCTTGAGCGCAGCCGGAACCGCCGTGCCCTTGGGCGAATAGTGCGCAATGTTCAAAGGGTTGACCGGCGTGCCGTGCACGAAGAACTGGAAATACACATGCGGCCCGGTGGACCAGCCGGTATTGCCCGACAGCGCCACCACCTCGCCTTGCTTGACCGGCTCGCCCACATGCACCTTGAACGCGCTCAGATGCGCATAAATGGTGGCAAAACCGCCGGGATGATCGACCTTGACATATTTGCCGTAGCCCGTGCCCCAGCCCGCATACACCACGCGGCCGTCGGCAATGGTCTTGACCGGCGTGCCCACGGGAATGGCCAGATCAATGCCCTTGTGGAATTCATGGAAGTGCATCACCGGATTTTCGCGCCAGCCCCAACCCGAAGTGATGCGGTCGTAGGGCAGGGGTGACAGCAGGAAGGCGCGGCTCAGGCTGTCGCCATTAGGCGCGTAATAGCCCGAAACTTTGGCAACCCCCTTGGCATCGCCCTTGGCGTCGAACCACACGGCTTTGTAATCGTGGCCCTGGTTGACGAATTCCGCCGACACCAGGCGGCCATCAGCCAGCGTCTGGCCCTGCGCCTGATAGACGCGGTACACCACATTGAAACGGTCGCCCGGACGCAGATTGCGGCGGAAGTTGATCTGGGTGTCGAACACGTCGATCAGTTGCGAGGCCACATTGCGCGGCATCCCGGCCTCGTCGGCCGCGGCGAAAAAGGTGGATTTCACCGTGCCGCTGGCCACACGCAAGACCGGCTGAACGAGGCGCGACTGCGTCTGCACGTCCCAGCCTGTTGGCGTGGCCTTGACCGTCAACTCGCGCAACTGGCGCGCCTTCTCGGCACCCTCGGCCACCGGCTTGAGCCCGGGCAAACGGCCGTGCAGCGACTGCAATTCGCCCAGATTGCTCACCTGGGCCGCCACCACGCGGCCGGGGTCTCCGGTAACCAGAGCCCGCAAATCGGCTTGCGCGCTGAGCTGGCGCAACTGCTGCGGATCGGTCACCTGCAGGCGGCGCAACAACGATTCGACGGTGTCACTCGCCCGCACATGCGCCGTGGTGTAGACCACCTGATCGACATTCGAGAGCTGCTCGGCCTGCTGCGGCGCGGTGCTCGCCACCGCCACGCTCACCCAGGTGGGGGCAGGCGGATGCGCCTGCGGCCCTTCGTAAGCCAGGGCAAACGCGGCGGCGCTGGTCAGCAGCAAACCACTTCCCACCCCCGCCAAAACCCGTTTGTGATGCTGATGCAACCAACCGGCCAGACCCTGCGCGCCTTGCGCCGCAGACTGCTTGAATTCGACAAAAGACATTCTCACCCCTCACAGATCGAGACTCGGCGAAACTCAGGCGCGCGCCAAACTCGGCTTGCGCGCGGGGTTCCCGACTGGGGAAACTGGCGCCAGCGACAACGGGCGGCGAGGCGCGGCAAGCGCCTTCGAGCAGCCCTGGGCGTAGCTAGAACCCCAGCGGCTGCGCGCCGGGCTCCAGCAATCACGCTGTGGCACCGAATACACTGCACCCTTTGCCATAGGCCGGGTGCAGCACGGACAAAGGCGCGAGTCTAACAGCCCATTTGGGCCATTTGCACTCTTTTCGATTATCCCCATGACGGACTCAAACTCCCCCGCAGAACTTCCCGACGACGTGCGCCGGGCACTCGACATCACCAAGCGCGGCTGCGCCGAACTGCTGGTGGAGGCCGACTGGATCGCCAAACTGACCCGCAGCGCCCAAACCGGCCAGCCCCTGCGCATCAAACTCGGCCTCGACCCCACAGCGCCCGACATTCATATCGGCCACACCGTGGTGCTCAATAAGCTCAGGCAGTTGCAAGATCTGGGCCACACGGTCATTTTTCTCATCGGCGACTTCACCTCGCGCATCGGCGACCCTTCCGGACGCAACGCCACCCGCCCGCCTCTGACCCTTGAGCAGATCAAGACCAACGCCGAGACCTATTACGCCCAGGCCAGCCTGGTGCTCGATCCGCAAAAGACCGAGATTCGCTACAACTCCGAGTGGAGCGAGCCGCTGGGCGCCGACGGCATGATTCGCCTGGCCGCCAAATACACCCTGGCCCGCCTGCTGGAGCGCGACGACTTCACCAAGCGGTTCAAGGAAGGCGTGCCCATCGCCATGCACGAACTGCTTTACCCGCTGATGCAGGGTTACGACTCGGTGGCGCTCAAGAGCGACCTCGAACTCGGCGGCACCGACCAGAAGTTCAACCTGCTGGTGGGGCGCGAACTGCAGCGCGAATACGGCCAGGAGCCGCAGTGCATTCTCACCATGCCGCTGCTCGAAGGGCTGGACGGCGTGGAGAAAATGTCCAAGTCCAAGGGCAATTACATCGGCATCCAGGAAGCGCCGGCGACCATGTTCGCCAAGCTGCTCTCCATCAGCGACGTGCTGATGTGGCGCTATTTCGAGCTGCTATCTTTCCGCCCGATGAGCGAGATCGCCGCGCTCCGGGCCGAGGTCGAAGCCGGACGCAACCCGAAAGACGCCAAGGTGATGCTGGCGCGCGAACTCGTCACCCGCTTCCACAGCGCGGCCGCGGCCGACGCGGCGCAAGCCGACTTCGCCCTGCGCGCCAGCGGCGGCATCCCCGACGACATTCCCGAAGTGCGCCTGGCCCTGCCCGAAGGCGGACTGGCCCTGCCGCAGGCGCTCAAGCAGGCCGGGCTGGTGCCCTCCACCGCCGAAGGCGTGCGCATGATCGAACAGCGCGGCGTGCGCATCGACGGCACGGTGGCCGAAGACCGCGCCCTCAAACTCGGCACGGGCACCGTGGTGTTGCAGGTCGGCAAACGCAAGTTTGCGCGGGTGATGCTGGGCTGAACGC
>NZ_JBYCKI010000016.1:0-9254 GCF_057473305.1 Thiomonas sp. TH-17 | reverse complement strand
GTGCCCAATCCCCGTCCCTTGTTGTGCCGCAGTTCCGCTGGCGAGGTGCGCCACTGCGGTGTAATACCGGTTTCCTCCGCCCAGTCCACCATGACGGCTGATGTCGCCCATAACCAGACCGTGCGGGGAACCGCGCTGGAAACGGCGCGCACGCGTCCGACCGCCTGAAGCAGTCGCTGACGAATCTGGTCTGCCGCCCAGTCGCGCAGCGCCGGGTTCTGCGGAAGGCGAATCGCCGAGGGTCGATCCTGGAAGACTGCTGGCGCGCGCGCTGCGTCCCAGCGCGGCCAGTCTGTGTCAGCGGCTCGTGCTGCCAGCGCTATAGCGCGCTCGCCGAGATAGCTCTCGCGTTGCGCGTTCGGGTGTTCGAGCGGTTCGCCAAACACCACCAGATCGCGGCCTTCAAAGGCATTGGTGCCGCGTTCATGTGCAAACCAGTGACCCGCCCCGTGTGTCAATCCGCCCAGCCGTTCGGCAACGGGCTCGAAGGTCAGAACGCCGATGTGCCCAGCATCGGTCATCTGCTCATCCGCCGCCAGTTGTCGCGCGGCGCGGACTTCTGTGACGCGCTGCTGCAAGGCGTCCTGATTGCTGCGGATGTCCTTGCGCAAGCGTGGCGTGTCAGCGTAGATGTTGAGTTGCAGGTTTTGCTTGACGCGGATTTCCTCGACTGTCCCGCCATGCGCACACACGATATGTTGGATGATGCGGGGCGCCGTGGCGTCCAGCAGCAAGACTGGGTGCTTGCCTGAAGCGATGGCTTCACCCAATGGCGTGGGTGCAACGCCTTGGATGACCCCGGATCGGGCGAAGGCGCTGTCCAGTCGCAGACTGAACCCCAGTGCGGCGGCGGCGCGCAAGGGGATGATCCAGTCGCCCGCGCTGTGGCGGCTGTCGATGTGCGCGGCCTCCCACAGGGCTGCGCCGTCCTGGACGGTGACGAGGCTGCCCTGCGCCCACTGCAGGATGCCCGGCGGCGGGTCGATCGGGCGGTCATCGACGGCTTGGGCGCTCGCGGCAATCCAATGCGCCAGCAAGGGGAGCAAGTCTTGCGCCGCCAGGCAGGACGCAAGACGCCTGTTCGCGTCGTTGATGTCGGCCTGGGCCTGCTTGTGAGCGGCGTCACCCTCCGCAAGGCGCAGGAGCAGTTCCGCTTTTGTTTGATCGGCGCGGGCGCGTTCGATCGCTGGCCGCAGTTGTGTCGACCATTGCGCAATGTCCTCGCTGGTGATGGTGACGGTCTGGGCCAGTGGCGGTGTTTCATCGATCACGACCAAGCGGGGCAAGTCTGGAGGGTTGAGATCGTCTGCATCCAGAATGGGCTGGCGCCACTGGGCCAGAGCGCTGGAGAAACTGGCGTAGTGCGCGGCGATGATGGGGGTGTCGCGGATGTCGCGCTGGTGCGCGATCCAGTTGCAGGGATCGGTGTGCTCGATCACTTCGCTCAAGCCCGCGCTCTCGATGATGCCCTCGATGCGCTTGAGTTGCCGATCCGATCCGACAGACCTGTAAAAGTCGCGCTGTTCGCGCAAGCCATGCTTGCAGCGACGGCACAGCAGCGGTTGCTGGATGCGGCGCTTGGCGGCCAGGCTGCGCCCGTCCTCGATACGCTGGCAGTGATGCGGCTGTCCGGGGGCGTGGGCGCGGCCCGAGTAGGCTTGCGCCTGCCCGCCTGCCTGCTCCACGGCGGCAACGAATGCGTCCCGCAGGTCTTTGGTGGCGGTCAGGAACAGCACGGGCGTCTGGCGCCCAGCGGCGATCTGTGCGATCTGGCGGGACTTGCCCAGCCCGGTGCTGGCCTGGATCAGGCGCGGCGGCGGGACGGGCGGCTTGGGCTCGTTGAACGACGTGCGGGCGTCACGCGCCCGCTGCGCCCGGTCTTGCCAGGTTTGCCGGTCGAGCAGCCACAGGTCATGCGCGTCCAGCGCTTGCTGGAGCGCTGCGGACAGATGGACACGGGCGGTCTGCAGCGTGTGCTGGGCCGCCATGTCAAAGCTCCGCCAAGGTGTGGCCTTTGCGTGGCCGTCCCCGGCGCGCTGGCGGCGTCAGGGGGGTGGGCGTTGCGGCGCCTTCGCCTGTGGCGTGATCCGGTTGCCCGATACCGGCGACCCATCTCTGCAGATCGGCGGCGCGGTAGCGCAGCGAGGTGTTGATCTTGACAGGCTGAGGCCAGTGCGCGGGCGGACGCTTGCTGCGGTAAGTCCAGTGCCGGATGGTGCTGTAGGAAAACCCGAGCAGATCGGCGGCAGCGCGAATGTCGAGCAGGAGCGGTGTGGTGGTGTGCTGTGGGTGCGGCATGGCAATCCCCGAAAGTCTGTATACGGGGATATGCGCGGGGGGCGGCGCGGCATAAAAAAGCCCGGCAGAGCGCATGGCTGGCCGGGCGGGCGAATCCCCGAGAAATCAGGGCCGACAGAACCTGCTGAGGTCACTCAGGCACCGGGGACGCTTGCTGCTTTCTGGCAGCCTTGGGACATTTCGGGGACAAAAAACGGGGGGATTCTTGGGACACTCCAGGGACAATGCGGGGACAAATTCGTGTCCCAAAGACGCAAAAAAGCCCACGGTGTTAGTGTGGGCTTGTTCTGTAAGTCGTTGATTTTTTGAATATTTCTGGTCGGGGCGAGAGGATTCGAACCTCCGACCCTCTGCTCCCAAAGCAGATGCGCTACCAGACTGCGCTACGCCCCGACGAAGCTCGCCATTCTACCGGGTGATTTCGCTCAGGTCGGTTTCAGCCTGAGCCAAAGCCCAGCGGAGATGCTCTTGCTGCAGCGGGCTGGCATGCGGGAGTGCGCTGTGTAGCGCTTGGATGACTGCCTCGCGCCAGGCCGTCTCGTGATTCACTCGTAGGCCGTTGCCCAAAGCAACGGCCAGGTTGCGCTGCCAGCGCTCGAAGCCGATGCGGCGAATCGGGCTGCCCTCGGTGCGTTGCTCGAACTGGGCTTCGCTCCAATTCCACAGGTCGAGCAGCTGGGTTTGGTCAAAACCGTGGCGGGGATCGAAATCGGGCAAGGGGCTGCGCTGGGCATAACGATTCCAGGGGCAGATCAGCTGGCAGTCGTCGCATCCGTAGATGCGGTTGCCGATCAGCGGACGCAGTTCCAGGGGAATCGGCCCTGCGTGTTCGATGGTCAGGTAGGAAATGCAGCGCCGCGCATCGAGTTGTTCCGGGCCAAGAATGGCCTGCGTTGGGCAGATGTCGATGCATTTGCGGCAGGTCCCGCAGTGAGCACTCGCGGGGGCATCTACCGGGAGGGGCAGACCGACGAATATTTCGCCCAGAAAAAACATCGATCCACTGTCGCGCTGCAGCAGCAGGGTGTGCTTGCCGCGCCAGCCGAGCCCGGCGCGCGCCGCCAGCTCCACTTCTAGCACGGGGGCGGAGTCGGTGAACACGCGCACCACGCGCGGGTCGATCTGGGCGGCGATGTGATCGGCCAGTTGCAGCAGCTTGCGCCTGAGCACCTTGTGATAATCGCGCCCTCTGGCATAGACGGAGATCGTGGCCGCTTCGGGTTGTGCCAGCCTTTGCCATTCCGCATCGCGCCAGCCGGCCGGGCTTGCGCGCGGGAGATAGTCCAGGCGGGCGGTGATGACGCGCAGCGTGCCGGGCACCAGTTCCGCGGGGCGGGCGCGCTTGAGGCCGTGTCGCTGCATGTAGTCCATGCTGCCGTGATGTCCTGCGGCGAGCCAGTCGAGCAGGGGCGCCTCGGCCGAGCGCAGATCGACCCCGGTGATGCCGATTTGCGAAAATCCCAGCGCACGCCCCTGCTGTTTGATGTCTTGCGCCAGCGCGCGCAGACGTTCGGGCGATGTGCTGAGTTGCTCCATCCGCGCCATTCTAGAAATCTATCCATGCCTCCTGCTGCCCTGCCCCTACTGCTTGCCAACGAACACGACACCGAAGCGCTGGCGCAAGCCGTGGCTTTGGCGTGGGCGCAACACCCGACGCCCCGCCTGCTGATCACCCTCGACGGCGATCTCGGCGCAGGGAAAACCACCTTTGCACGCGCTTTTTTTCGTGCTCTGGGCGTGCAGGGGCGCATCAAAAGCCCCAGTTTCAGTCTGCTGGAAGAGTACACCCTTGACATTCCGGCCCTACAATTCAAGGGAACTCTTCGGACCTCGGCCTATCACATTGATCTTTATCGCTTTTCAGACCCGCAAGAGTGGGACGATTCTGGACTGCGCGATGTCGTGGGCGGACCGGGGATCAGTCTGGTCGAGTGGCCGCAGCGCGCGCAGGATTTGCTGCCCGCTGCCGACTTGAGCCTGCACCTCGAACCGCTGGGAGAGCAGCGCCGGTGCACGTTGCAGGCCGGGACTGAACTGGGACAGCGTTTGTTTCGCACCTTGCCGGAAGGTTTGAAGTCCGGTTGATGCCGTGGGTGGGCTGCTGCTCCCCCCGGTTTTTGAGCAGGAGCCTGAACATGATGACCCCACCGCGTCGGCGTTTTCTCGTGCAATCGTCCAGCCTCGTGCTGCTGCTGACGGCCCCCATGATTGCGCGGGGAGCCACATTGATGTCCATCCGCGTCTGGCCGGCGCCCGAGTACACCCGGCTGACGCTGGAGTCGGACGGCCCCCTGAGCGCAACCCATCAGGTCTTGAGCGATCCGCCGCGACTCGTCGTGGACATACAGGGCCTGCAGCTCGACAGCCAGTTGCGCGATCTGGCGGGCAAAGTGAAGGCGGACGATCCCTTCATCAAAGACGTGCGCGTGGGCCAGTTCAAGCCCGACGTGGTGCGCCTGGTCATCGACTTGAAGCAGGCGGTCAAACCGCAGGTCTTCAGTCTGCTGCCGGTTGCGGCGTATCAAAACCGGCTGGTCTTCGATCTTTACCCTGCCCATTCGGGTGACCGGCTGATGGCTTTCATGCGACAACAGGAAGCGCTCGACCGCGAACGCCAGCTCGGCGCCGGCTCCACAGCGCCGCCGCAAACCCTCGCCCAGGCCCAGCCGCAACAGCCGGATTCGCTGGGCGACTGGATACGCCAGCACCGCAGCGAACTCGACAGCCAGCAGGCCGGAAAGCCACAACAGTTCGCCCGCGCCGATACGCCCCCTGAGGCGCAACGCCCCGACCCCGTGCGCCGCGACCGCCGCAACTTTCGCAGCGTGCTGCTGGCCATCGACCCCGGTCATGGCGGCGAAGACCCCGGCGCCACGGGCCCCAGCGGGGTGCACGAGAAGGATGTGGTGCTGCTCATCGCCCGCCACCTGCGCGACCTGGCGATGAACACGCCGCACATGCGGGTGATGATGACGCGCGACAGCGACTACTTCGTGCCGCTGTGGACGCGGGTGGAGAAGGCGCAATCGGCCAATGCCGACCTGTTCACCTCCATCCATGCCGATGGCTGGTACACGCCCGAGGCGCGCGGCGCTTCGGTGTATTGCCTGTCCGATGGCGGCGCGTCCAGCGTGGAGGCGCGGTTGATGGCGCAACGCGAGAACGCGGCCGACGCCATCGGCGGCATCGACATCAACTCGCGCAGCTATCAGGTGGCCAAGGTGCTGCTCGACATGTCCACCACGGCCAAGATCAACGCCAGCCTGAAAATGGCTCGCCCCACTCTGGGCAAGATGGGAGAGCTGGTGCATCTGCATTCCAAACAAGTTCAGCAGGCCGGATTCGCCGTGCTGAAATCGCCCAGCATTCCTTCGATGCTGGTGGAAACCGCCTTCATCAGCAACCCGGAAGAAGAGGCGCGGCTGCAGACGCCGACCTATCGCAAGCAGATCGCGCGCGCCATTTTTGAAGGCTTGCGCGCCTACCTCGACACCAATCCGCCCCTGGCCCGCCGCCGCATTCTGACCTGAACCTGGCCCACGGCGCCCTTGATTTCAGAGCGCCAGCCCGAGCTGCTCGCGGCTGATGATCACGCCGTCTTCATCGGCGTAGAGCCATTCGCCAGGGCGCACGATCACGTCCTGAATATTCACCACCGCATCGACCATGCCTTTGCCGTGTTTATCCGGCGGAGCGGGCATGGACGCGAGCGCCAGCACGCCGATGGGCACCTGCAGAATTTCATGCACATCGCGCACGCAACCGTTGATCAGCACCCCGGCCCAGCCGTTCTGGCTGGCCAGAGTAGCCAGATTGCCGCCCAGCAGCGCGCGTTTCATCGAAGCGGCGCCGTCCACCACCAGCACCCGCGCCATGCCGGCCGACTCCAGGGTGGCGCGCACCAGGGCGTTGTCGTCGTGACATTGCACCGTGGCGATCTGGCCGCGAAAGCGGCTGATCTTGCCAAAGGAGCGGAAAACCGGCGGCAGCACCCGCAGCGCATCGCTATGCAGAGCGTCGCGGTGCGCATCGCACAGATCACAGGTTGAAAACAAGGCGTGCATTTCCATTCCTCCAGATGCATTCTCAAGTTCTGCAAACATTGAAGCAGAGCCCCTTTGCCTGAGGGCTGTGTCAGGTCAAGTCCTCTACGATGTGGTCCTCAAAGGCCCGGCCTCTTGCTGTCTGATCCATGCCCAATCTTGCGCTCAAAGTCGATGTCGATACCCTGCGTGGCACGCTCGAAGGCGTACCTGCTCTGCTGCGCCTGCTCGACAAACATCAACTCCGCGCCACCTTTCTGTTCAGCCTCGGGCCCGACCACACCGGGCGCGCGCTCAAGCGAGTGTTTCGCCCCGGCTTCCTCGCCAAGGTTCAGCGCACTTCGGTGACCAGCCACTACGGCCTGAAAACCCTGCTGTATGGCACGCTGCTCCCCGGCCCGGACATCGGCCGGCGCGCCGCAGGACCCATGCGCGATGCCGACCGCGCCGACCATGAAACTGGCGTGCACACCTGGGACCACATCCTCTGGCAAGACTACGTGGTGCGCAAAAATGCCGACTGGACACGCCGTCAGCTTCAGCTCGCTGCCAACCGCTATGGCGACATCTTCGGCCGCCCCCCGCAAGTGCACGGCGCCGCCGGCTGGCAGATGAACGACGCGGCCTATCTGCTGGAGCAGGAACTCGGCTTCACCCTGGCTTCGGACGGTCGGGGCTCGCACCCCTTTCTGCCGGTGGTGCAGGGGCGCACCCTTTCTGTTCCACAACTACCGACCACCCTGCCGACGCTTGACGAGCTGATCGGCGTGGACGGCTTGAACGAACACAACGTGGCCGATCACCTCCTGCGCCTGAGCACCGACGGCCGCGACCACGTTTACACCCTGCACGCCGAACTGGAGGGCGGACAGCTTGCCCCCGTGTTCGACCGTCTGCTGCAAGGCTGGAAAGCGGCAGGTCTGCATTGCACCTCGATGCGCGGCTATGCCGACTCGCTGAACCTGGACACATTGCCGCGCCATGCGGTCAGTCTGGGCAGCATTGCCGGGCGCAGCGGTACCCTCGCCTTGCAAGGCGCCGCCGTATGACCCTCGCTTCGGTCGCGTCAGCCGATCAACCCGACGACGCAGGCGAGCCCGACACCCCCTGCGTCGGCGTGTGCTCCACCGGGTTCGACGATGTTTGCCGCGGCTGCCTGCGTACCGCGGCGGAGGTCGGTCGCTGGGTGGAGATGAGCCCGGCGGAAAAGCGCGCGGTCTGGGCGCGCATTTTGGCCGAGGGCTATGTCCCGCGACGGCGTGATTGAGTTCTTCCGCCAGATGGAGTCCAACACCGCATTCCCGGTGGATTACTGCGCCGCAGCATCGCGCATTCCCTTGTTAGTATCGGTGTCATTCCCGACCCTAACGTGATACTCCCCATGCCCCCGACCATCACCAAAGCCGTCTTCCCCGTTGCCGGTCTCGGCACGCGCTTTCTGCCCGCGACCAAAGCCACTCCGAAAGAGATGATGCCCGTAGTCGACAAGCCGCTCATTCAGTATGCGGTCGAAGAGGCGTATGCGGCGGGCATCACCGAAATGATTTTCGTCACCGGCCGCCACAAGCGCGCCATCGAAGACCATTTCGACACCGCCTACGAACTGGAGCATCAACTCGAAGAAGCGGGCAAACAGGCCATGCTCGACGTGGTGCGCAGCGTCAAACCCGACAACGTGCAATGCGTGTTCGTGCGCCAGCCCGTGGCCAACGGCCTGGGCGCCGCGGTGCTGTGCGCCGAACGTCTGGTGGGCGACGAGCCGTTTGCCGTCATCCTCGCTGACGACTTGCTCGTCGGCGAGCCGCCGGTCATGGCGCAGATGGTCGATATTCACAGCCGTCATGGCCGCAGCGTCCTCGCCACCGAAGAAGTGCCGCGCGAGCACACCAAGCGATACGGCATTGTCAGCGGCCAGGAGATCATGTCGGGGCTGACCTCGCTCTCGGGCATCGTCGAAAAACCCGCGCCCGACGTCGCGCCCAGCACCCAGGCGGTCGTGGGTCGCTACATCCTCAGCCCCCGCGTGTTTCATCATCTGCGCAACGGCAAACCCGGCGCTGGCGGAGAAATTCAGCTGACCGACGGCATCTCCACGCTGCTGCACGAAGAAGCGGTGTACGCCTATCGCTACAGCGGCCGCCGTTTCGACTGCGGCAGCAAGCTCGGCTACCTCGAAGCCACGGTGCAACTGGGCATGTCTCACCCCGAGACCGGGCCGGAGTTCAGCGCCTACATCAACAGCTTGCTCGCCGAACGTAGCGAAGGCTGACGCTCCCAGCAGTGACGGGCCGCCCCGTGCAAGGCGGCCCGGCGGCATCTACTATCGGTACACCGTGGGCACCATCAACTCTTGCGGCACGGGTTGGCGACTGTAGTCCGCATGGCGCTCGCGCTCGGGCAGGTTGATGGGAGGATGTTCCACCTCCCCATAGTCGAACTGCGACAGCAGGTGCCGGATGCAGTTCAGCCGAGCGAGCTTCTTGTCGTTGCCTTCCACCACCCACCAGCGCGCCTCCTCAATATGCGTGCGCTCGAGCATGTCTTCCTTCGCCTTGGTGTATTGCTCCCAGCGGCGGCGGCTTTCCAGGTCCATCGGGCTGAGCTTCCACTGCTTCATCGGGTCGTGAATGCGGCTGAGAAAGCGCACATGCTGCTCGTCGTCGGTGATCGAAAACCAGTACTTCAGCACCTTGATGCCTGAGCGCACCAGCATGCGCTCGAACTCGGGCACCGAGCGGAAGAACTCTTCCACATCTTCCTCGCCGCAAAAACCCATCACCCGTTCGACCCCGGCGCGGTTGTACCAACTGCGGTCAAACGTAAGCGTCCCGCCAACCCCTCTTGACACCCGAAGTGAAGGTCAGGTGCTGGCGGCAGGGGTGTTGGTTTTTGCCCAGTTATGCGGCAGCAATT
>NZ_JBYCKI010000015.1:0-30367 GCF_057473305.1 Thiomonas sp. TH-17 | reverse complement strand
CTGCAGCGTTTCGAGTTCGACAGCAATCGTTGCCGCTGCGCTGCTGAGCGACACCGCGCCATCCTGCACCAGACATTGCAACTGCATCGTGCGCTCGGTGAGGCCACCCAGAGCCTGGCTGACCTCAGGCGGCAGACGCAACACGGTGAGGTTTTTCAGCCGCGCGAGCTTGCCCGCGTTCTGCTTCCACCACACCGGGCAACTGCTGGCATGGCAGACCACGACAACCTGTTCCGCGCGCCCGCAGGCTTTGCGCACGCGGCTCTCATCGGGCTGACCGATGTCGATCCACAGCTTGATCGCGCCGGTAAGGTCTTTCACCCAGATGTCGGGCTCGTCCACATCGAACAGGCCCTTGGTCAGGGCGATGCCCTCCTGCGCGTACAGCGCGTAGAGCAGCACCCGCACCATCATGCGCTCCTCGGTCTCGGAGGGGTGGCAGGCCAGGGTCAGGGCATGGTCGGCGTAGTAATGCCGGTCCATATCGGCCACCTGCAGGTCGGCTTTGTAAATCGTTGCTTTCAGCGCCATGACGTGACTATGTCGGGAAGGAAACCCAGCATTGTGCGTCTGCGATCAACTGTCACGTTTCGGGCTGCGGCGGCGCCCTGTGCCCGCTGACGATGGCGCCGTCGTGCGGCTGCAGGCGAGTAAAGACGGGCAAGGCGAGCAGCGGCAGCGCAGCCAGCAGTAGAAAAGAGAGATGAAAGGTCGCCAGCGAGGGCATCAAGTGGTGGGGCGTGAACAGGCCCAGCCACGCAGCGCCCAGTGAAACGCCGAAACTCACGGTGAGCTGCTGCAGCAGCCCGCCCAGACTGGTGGCGCGGCTCAGGCGTTGAGCATCAATGTCGGCATAGGCCAGGGTGTTGGAGGTCATGAACTGGGTGGAGCGCACCAGGCCGTAGAACACGATGGCCGCCGCAATCCACGCCGTTTCGGTGTGCGGCCCGATGAGGGCGAAGGTGCACAGGCTGGTGGTGCAGGCCAGGGCACTGATCAGCAACAGGGTGCGAAAACCCAGCCGCCGCAGGGCGGTGCCGACGAACACCCGCACCACCGGCGAGGCCACGGCCGACAGAAAGGTGAGCGCGCCCGACTGCACCGGGCTCATGCCCAGCCCGAGTTGCAGCATGAGCGGCAACAGATAAACCGGGCCGTTCATCGCAATGCGGCACAGCCCGCCCGCCAGGGTGGCAATGCCGAAGGCGCGTTCGCGCAGCAGGCCCAGATCGACCGCCGGATGCGACCGGCCGCGGCTGTGACGCCAAAACAGGCCCAGCAGCGCCAACGCGCCCAACAGCAGCGCGGCCAGCCAGGCGACCGGCAGATGGTCAGCGCCTTCCAGACAGACCTGCACCAAGCCCACCGCCAGGCCGAACAACACGAAGCCCCACAGATCGAAGGCTGGCGGCGCAGGGGCATCGACGTCGCGGATGAAGCGCGAGGTCAGCGCCATGCCCAGCAGACCGAAAGGCAGGTTGACATAGAAAATCCAGCGCCATGACAGCGCCGTGGTGAGATAGCCGCCGAGCAGCGGCCCGATCACCGGCCCGATGATGGCGGGCAGCGTCGCATAGGTCATGGCGCGAACCAGCTGCGAGCGCGGAAAACTGCGCAGCAGAATGAGGCGCCCGACCGGCGTCATCATCGCCCCGCCCAAACCCTGCAACACCCGCATGGCCACCAGCATGGGAAAACTGTCGGCCAGCCCACACAGCACCGAGCCGGTGGTGAACAGCGCCAGAGCGGCCACGAACACGCGGCGCCCGCCGAAGCGGTCGGCGCACCAGCCGCTCAGCGGAATGAACACGGCCAGGGTCAACACATAGGCGCTCACCGCCAGACTCATCTGCACCGCGCTGACCTGCAGCGAGCGCGCCATGTCGGGAATGGCAGTGGTGACGATGGTGGCGTCGAGTTGCTCCATCAGGAAGGCGATGGCCACGATGATGGCGACCAGCGGGCGTCCTTGCTGAGCCGAGTCGTCCGTGATCGGCGACGGCTGTTCAGCGGAAGGGGGGATTTGAGACAACGGGTTGGGCGACAAAAAAACGAGGAAGGATCAGCGCTGGCGGTGTTGCGTGATTGTCCGCCAGGACATGAATCACCGCTGCGGCAGCACAACTTGCTTTTGCGCCGAGCTGAAAAGCACAACACCCCGCCGGGGCGGGGTGTTGTGGGGCGTTGTGCAGACGAGGCGTTTACTGCCGCCGGGTTTACTGGCGCTTGAACAGTTCCACCAAGTCGTCGCGCATCGGGGCGGTGGCGGCGACGTTGAGTTTGTAGTCTTTGCCGTCGAAAGTGATCTTGTTGATCATGGCCTCTTTTTTGTTCAGATCCAGCGTGACGGCGCGCAGGGTGGCAGTTTCAAAATATTTGGCGATCTTGGGGTTGCGCGCAGCGATCTCTTGCGGCTGCTTTTGCGCCCAAGTCGTGACGTGGAAAATCACACTGCCCTTGTAGTTGTGCTCGGCCAGTTGTTCTAGCGCAACTTCAAGCAGCGCCATGTTTTCTTCCTTCTTCCACTCGCCGCCAAAGGCGAGGTAAATGCCGTTAGAGGGCAGGAGGTGGGCGACGGCGGGGGTGATCTCTGCCTTGTCCTTCACCGACTCAAAGGTCAGCTGGGAGTCGGCCTTGTTCACCGTCAACGTGCCGCCGATGCCGCCGGCCAGATCGTTGCAGATCACGGAACGGTTGGTCAGGATGCCCAGATGCGGGCGCTGCATGGTCTGGGCCAGGGCATTGCCCACCACCCCGCCGGCCATGATGCGGATGGTCTGGATTTCGCTGAAGGTCAGCGGCTTTTTCGCTTCTTGCGCAAACGCGGCCGACGAAAAGGCCAGGGCGGAGAGGGCGACGGTCAACAGAGCTTTTTTCATGGACTTCCTTTCAAAAAGAAAGCGTGAGTATCAATTAGTTACATGAGATCAAGGCGATTCCATCCACCTCCGCTTTGATGCAGATCAAGCAAATGCTCGACTGTTGCGCAGCAGACCCTTTTCGCCACGCTTGCGGCGAAAACGTAAAGAGTTGTGTGGAAAAAGTACGTTTCAGTCAGATGATCGCACCTAATTTACAGTGACCCTCAAGGTCAATCCCTAAACTACGGCAGTTCCGTTGACCTCCAATACAGACCTGCAACATCCAGGGCGACTCGCCCCAGACTGAGACAAGCTGCAATCCGTTTTCGCACCGATGGATCAATCCCACCCTTCCAACAAATCGCGGCGTCCGCAACGGGCCCTGCTGGCGCTGAATCTGGCCGGATACGCGGCGGGCGCCCTCACGATTCTGGGCTACGGGCTGATCGGGCTACTGCCCACTTTTGTGGCCTGGGCCTACTTTCTGACCGGGGCGCTGGTCAACATCGGGCTGTATTTCTGGATACAGGGCCTGAGCGACGAGACGGTTCGCACCAAAACTTACCCCACCTACGTCTTTCTGCTGCTCAACGTGGGCGTGCAGCTGGGCTTTGCGATCTGGCAACCGCAGATTGCTTTCATCGCCATGCTGATCCTGATCGGCATCGTGCCCGTCGAGGTGCTGCGCTTTCGCCGCCGCCAGATCGTGTTCATGTACGGCCTGATCGCGGTGATGACACTGATCGCCCTGCTGCTGAGCGATGGCAACTGGAGCATTCCCACCAATGGCTGGGCGCAGCAGGCGCTGCTGTGGGTTGCGTTCACCGAAGCGCTGGCTTTCAGCATGGCCACGCAGTTGTTCAAAGAGCGCTTCAGCCGCAAGCTGGTGCAGCACAACGAGCAGATCCGCGACGAGTACAAGACCTATCGCACCATCGCCCATCGCGACGATCTCACCGGCCTGGCCAACCGCCGGGCGTTCATGCAGCAACTGAGCGCCACGTTGGTCAAGCATCCGCATCAGGCTCTGGCCGTGGGCATGATCGACCTCGACCGCTTCAAGATCGTCAACGACCGTCTGGGCCATTCGGTGGGAGATCAACTGCTGGTGGCCGTGGGTCAGCGCTTGCGCGGCGTGCTGCGCCAGACCGATGTGCTGGCGAGGCTGGGCGGAGACGAGTTCGTGGTGATGTTCACCGGGTACACCTCGCTCGATCAGCTCCGCGCCGTGGCCGACCGGCTGGTCAAAAGCATGGAGCAGGAGTTCGTGGTGCAGAGCCACGCGCTGCAGATCGGGCTGTCGCTGGGCATCGTCATCCAGCAGCAAACGCAGCCGGTGGATGCGCTCACCCTCATGCGCCGCGCCGATCTGGCGATGTATGCCTCCAAGGAAGGCGGCCGCCAGCAGTACCGCTTCTTCGACCAGCACATGGAAGACGCCCTGCAGGAGCGCGATCGCAAGCTGAACTGGGTGCTCGACGCGCTGCGCCACAACCGGCTGGAACTGCACTACCAGCCCATTCTGTCGTTCGAAGGCGGCACGGCCGCGGGCGTCGTCAGCGTCCACAGTGCCGAGGCGCTGCTGCGCCTGCGCGACGCCGACGGCGTGCATACGGCGGGCGCGTTCGAGTCGGTGCTGGATGACGAGCAACTGGGTGTGCCAGTCGGGCGTTTCGTGCTCTCTGCCGCGCTCGATCAGGCGCAGCGCTGGCATCTGCAGGGCCGGGATATTCAGGTCAGCGTCAACATCAGCCCGCGACATTTTCTCGACCCGCAATTCCTCTCCGACCTGCGCACCGCGCTGGAACGCCATCCGCAATGTCCGCCGGAACGGCTCGTGCTCGAAGTCACCGAGCATGGCTCCGAGCTTGACAGCCGCATGGCCAGCTTTGTCGTCAGCCGGTGCCGCCATCTGGGCGTGCGGGTCGCGCTCGACGACTTCGGCACCGGCAGCGCCAGCCTCACCCATCTACAGCAACTCGAAGTCTCGTCGGTCAAGATCGACCGCAGCTTCACCCGCGACCTGTTTACCAGCGGCGCCGGGCTGAGCATCACCTACGGGCTGCTGCGCACCGCCGCGCTGATGGGCCTGGCCGTGGTGGCCGAGGGCGTGAGCACGCCGCAACACGCGCTGGCGCTGGCCTCCATGTCGTGCCGCCGTTTTCAGGGTTATGCCATCGCCCGGCCGATGACTGCCGAAGCCATGGATGCCTGGCTCGCCACCTGGCGCTCTCAACTGCCCTGGGCGGCCTTGCTGCCCAAGCAGGCGCACATCTCGCCCGATGCGATTCACGCCCTGGTGCAGCACAACAATACGGCGCTGCACGCCGAGCGCGGCACCATCAGCTCGGAAGAGCGCAACCAGCTCATGAAGACGGATGCGCAGACCGCCTGCGCCCTGGGTCTCTGGTGCCACGAAAACGGCGCGCGTTACAGCAACCGTCCCGGATTTCTGCGGTTGATGCGCGAACATCATGTGTTTCATACCCGGCTGCGCGAAGAACTGGCCGAGGCCCCGCCGGGCCCTGAGTCGGCCAAAATCAAGACACTGGGCGAGCAAAGCCGCATCATCCGGCACCAGTTCTGGAATCTGATTCTGCTGGGCGTCGACAAGTCCGTCGAGTCCGATCTGGCCGAAGTCAACACGGCCGAGTTCAACAGCGCGTTCGACCCGGTTCCGGCAGATTCCATCGACGCGCCCTCCATCCCACCGGCACTCAAACTCGTTCGGTGAGCATTTTTTGGTGAAATGAGCGGGCGCTGCAGGCCTTGCCGCTTGCTTTCACTCTGCGCCGCATGGACACTCCATCACAACAAGATGCTTCCGCTCGTGCACAGCATGTCCGGCCTCCGCCACTCGCGGGGTGCCCGCATGATGCGTGCCGCGACCCAGGCTGAACATGACGCAGCGCGCCCCCATTCAAAACCAAGACAACCGCCCCGCACCGTCCACCGCCCTGCTGAACCGCACCCTCGCAGGTTATGTGCTCTACGCGGTGCTGCTGCTCGCCTATGCAGCGGCGGGGCTGCTGCCCTGGCTGGCTGCCGTCGCCTACGGCCTGCTCGGGGTGACGGTCAATCTGCTCCTGCTCAACTGGATGCTGTACTTTCCCCGGGGACGGAACAGCGGGGATGATTTTCCGGCCACGCTGTTCCTGCTGCTCAACGTCGGGCTGCAGTTCCTGTTCTTCGCCCTTCTGCCGTCGGTGGGGGCGTTGTTCGTGCTGCCGCTGTTTGCGCTGATTCCAATCGCCGCGCTGCATGTGCGCCGTAGTCAGACGGCCGCCAGCCTGTTGCTGCTTCTGGTGCTCAGCGGAGTGGCGATCGGTCTGAGCCCGGGGCAGATGCAGTTGCCCATGGAGGGCGGGCAGCAGCGCATTCTGGCCTGGGCTGCCCTGCTGGCGGTGCTCGCCTTCGGCGCCACGCTCATGATGACCGTCGAGGGTTTCAACCGCGCGCTCATCAAGGACAACCTGCGGCTGACCAAGGCGTTCAAGGCGCTGCGCCGTTTCGCCCTGCGCGACGACCTGACCGGACTGGCCAATCGCCGCATCTTTCTCGATCATCTCAACGACCTGATGCGCCGCCACCCAGGCCAGACGCTGACCATCGGGCTGATGGATCTCGACCGCTTCAAATCCGTCAACGACCGGCTGGGCCACATCGTTGGCGATCAGTTGCTGGTCGCCGTGGGGCAAAGGCTGCGTGCCGTGCTGCGCGAGGGCGATCTGCTGGCGCGTTTCGGCGGCGATGAGTTCGTAGTGCTGCTGCCCGGCTACAGCACCGAGCAGCAGCTCAGCTACATCGCCAAACGGCTGGTGAACTGCATCGAAGCGCCGTTCATCATTCAGGGCAACAGCCTGCAGATCGGGCTGTCGCTCGGTCTGGTGGTGCAGCAGCCCGATGCGCCCGTCGACGCCGAAACGCTGGTGCGGCGGGCCGATATGGCCATGTACTCGGCGAAGAAAAACGGTCGGCAGCAATACCGCATCTTCGACCAGCAGATGGAAGACGCCATGCAGGAGCGGCACCGCAAGCTGCAATGGGTGCAGTCGGCATTGCGCGACAACCGGCTGGAGCTGCAGTACCAGCCCATTCTGTCGCTGCAGGCGGCATCGGCCGCCAAAGACGCAGAGCCTCAGGCGCAGATCGACGGCGCCGAAGCCCTGCTGCGGCTGCGCGACGCGGCGGGGTTGCACCGCGCGGCGACTTTCGAGGCGGTGCTCGACGACGACACGCTGGCCGTGGCGGTAGGCCGTTTCGTGCTGGCCGCGGCCATGCGCCAGGCCGACGCGTGGTTCGGTGCGGGGCGCGCGCTGCAGATCAGCGTCAACATCAGTCCGCGGCATTTTCTCGATCCGCAATTTCTCTCCGACCTGCGCAGCGTGCTCGCCCAGCACCCGCAGTGCCCGCCCGGCCTGCTGGCGCTGGAGCTGACCGAGCATGGCTCTGAGCTCGACGGCGCGATGGCGCGCTTCATGGTCGCGCAATGCCGTCAATTGGGCGTGCAGGTCATCCTCGACGACTTCGGCACCGGCAGCGCCAGCCTGATCCACCTGCAGCAGCTCGAAATCACCTCAGTCAAGATCGACCGCAGCTTCACCCATGACCTGTTCACCAGCGGCGCGGGGCTGAGCATTTCCTACGGCCTGCTGCGTATCGCCGAGCTGATGGGGCTGGAAGTGATCGGCGAAGGCGTGAGCTCGGCGCAGCATGCGCTGGCGTTGTCGTCCATGGGTTGTCGGCGCTTTCAGGGCTACGCCATTTCGCCGCCGCTGTCGCTGTCCGACTTCGAAGTCTGGCTGGCCAACTGGCCCCAACTCATCCCCTGGACGGCCTCTCTGCGCCACCAGCCGGCCATCTCGGCCGATGCCATCCAGGCGCTGGTGTGGCACAACGCCGTGGCGCTGCGCGCGCAGCAAGACACCCTGAGCGAGAGCGAGCGGCAGCAGTTTCTCAAGCCGAACGGCGCACTGCAAAGCGAGCTGGGTCTTTGGTGCCAGACCCATCAGGCGATGTATGAAGATCGGCCCGCTTTCCTGCGCCTGATCCGCGAGCTGCACATCTTTCACACCCGGCTGCGCGAGCAGCTTGCGACCAGGACGCCGATCGAGCCGGCGCAGGCCGCGCAGCTCAAGGCGCACAGCCGCGTGGTGCGGCATCAGTTCTGGAATCTGGTGCTGGTGAACATTCCGCCCATGGCGGCGGAATCGGCGTCGCGCCAAGCGGGCCGCGACGCCGACTCGCGCTCGGGCGGCTTCGACAGCTCGCTGCATCCCACCCTGCCGGGATGAGCCCCGGCGCGGCGCCGCACTTTGCGCTCAGCTTGACGCCACCACCCGTACCTGCTTCGCGGCGAGCTTGGCATTGGTGCGCGCGGCGTCGGTCGATTCGGCGCGGGCCAGCGCCACACCCATGCGGCGCTTGACGAAGCTCTCGGGTTTGCCGAACAGCCGCAGATCAGTTCCGGGTATGGCCAGCGCCGCCTCCACCCCTTCGAAGCGCACGCCGCACGCCTCGACCCCGCCGTAGATCACCGCGCTGGCGCCCGCGGTCTTGAGCGACGGGTCCACCGGCAGGCCGAGTATGGCCCGTGCGTGTAGCTCGAACTCGCTCTGCCACTGGGTGATGAGGGTGACCAGCCCGGTGTCGTGCGGGCGCGGGCTGACCTCGCTGAACCAGACCTGATCGCCCTTGACGAACAGTTCCACGCCAAAAATGCCGCGCCCGCCCAGCGCCTCGGTGATGCGCCGCGCCATGTCGCGGCTGCGCTCCAGCGCCACTGGGTTCATGGGCTGCGGCTGCCAGCTCTCCACATAGTCGCCGGCCACTTGCACATGGCCGATGGGTTCGCAGAAGTCGGTGCGTGCAGCGCCGTCGGCGCCCACGCTGCGCACGGTGAGCTGGGTGATTTCATAGTCGAAGTCGATGAAGCCCTCGACGATCACGCGGCTCTGCGCCACGCGCCCGCCCGACATTGCCGCCTCCCAGGCGGGGCGCACGTCGGCAGGGCCGTCGAGCTTGCTCTGCCCCTTGCCCGAGGAACTCATCACCGGCTTGACCACGCAGGGATAGCCGATGCCGCCATCGATCGCGGCCTGCAATTCCTCCAGCGAATCGGCGAAGGCATAGGGTGAGGTAGCCAGCCCCAGCTCTTCGGCGGCCAGTCGGCGGATGCCTTCGCGGTTCATGGTCAGCCGCGCCGCGCGGGCTGTGGGAATGACGGTCACCACACCGGTAGCCTCCAGCTCTTCGAGCACCGGCGTGGCGATGGCCTCGATTTCCGGCACCACCAGATGCGGTTTTTCCGTCAGGATGAGCGCGCGCAAAGCCTCGGGATCGGTCATTTGAATCGTGCGGGCATGGTGCGCTACCTGCTGCCCCGGCGCGTGGTCATAGCGGTCCACCGCAATGGTTTCCACGCCCAGGCGCTGCAGCGCGATGAGCACTTCCTTGCCCAGTTCGCCCGCGCCGAGCAGCATCACGCGGGTGGCCGAAGGGGAAAGCGGGGTGCCAAGGGTCGTCATGTCAAAGTCTCCAGATTTAGAAAGCGCCGGCCAGGGCATTGACCGTCAGCGCCAGAATCACCACATTGAAAAAGAATGCCGCCACGCTGTGCAGCAACACCAGATGGCGCACATGCCGTCCGGCGATGTTCACGTCCGAGGTTTGAAAGGTCATGCTCAGCACCACGGAGAAATAGAGATAGTCCCAATAATCGGGCACCTGATTGTTGGGGAACAGCAGCGCCGGCGTGCCCGCCGTGCGCGCGGTGTAGTCGCTATGGGCGTATTGCAGGGCGAAGATCACCGAAAAAAACAGCCAGGACAGCACGATGCTGCTTCCGGCCAGCGCCAGCGCGCCGGGGTGACCGCGCACCGCATGCAACTCCACCGACAGTGCAGCGAACACCGCGCCCGACAGCACCAGACTGAACAGCAGCACCGTCCAGCGCCCTTCGGTCTCCAGCTCGGTGCGGCGCTTGAGCGTTTCGGTCGTGGCGTGCGCCATCATCCAGGCGGTGCTGACGAGAAACAGCAGCGCACTGGCATCAAACGCCCAGAGCAGCGCAATGGTGTGCGGCAAAGTGGCACTGAGCACCGACCACAGTACCCCCCCCAGCACAATGGCCGCGCTCAAACGCGGGCGGTGGCTGAGTGTGCGGTAGAGGGTGAGAAGCGGATTGCGCATGGGGCATGAAGTGTAGGGTGAGTTCAGCGCGACAAACCCGACGATGAATCCGTCGGGCTCCTAGAATTGCGCACCGCAACATCGCCCCCGCCCCTTCCCTTTCACGACCAAGGTTCGCCATGACCGCCGACACGTCCACCGACTTCCCCGATCTGTCGCATATCGCCCCCCGCGAAAAAGCCGAAATCCTCGCCCAGGCCCTGCCCTATATCCGCAAATTTCACGGCAAGACCCTGGTCATTAAATACGGCGGCAACGCCATGACCGACCCGGCCCTGCAGCAAGACTTTGCCGAGGACGTGGTGCTGCTCAAACTCGTGGGCATGAACCCGGTCGTGGTGCATGGCGGCGGCCCGCAGATCGACGAGGCTTTGAACCGCGTAGGCAAGAAGGGCACCTTCGTGCAAGGCATGCGCGTGACCGACGACGAGACTATGGAAGTGGTGGAATGGGTGCTGGCCGGCCAGGTGCAGCAAGACATCGTCGGCCTGATCAACCACGCCGGCGGCAAGGCGGTGGGACTGACCGGACGCGACGGCGGCTTGATTCGCGCACGCAAACTGCGCATGCGCGACCGCGAGAATCCTGAAGCCGAGATCGACGTGGGCCAGGTGGGCGAAGTGGCGGCCATCGACCCCTCAGTGGTCAAGGCGCTGCAGGACGATCAGTTCATTCCGGTCATCTCGCCCATCGGCTTCGGCGAGGACAACGCCTCGTTCAATATCAACGCCGATGTGGTGGCGGGCAAACTGGCCGAAGTGCTGCGCGCCGAAAAGCTGCTGCTCCTCACCAATATCCCCGGGGTGATGAACAAGAAAGGCGAACTGCTCACCGATCTCACCGCGCACGAAATCGACGACATGTTCGCCGACGGCACCATTTCCGGCGGCATGCTGCCCAAGATCTCCTCGGCACTCGACGCCGCGAAGTCGGGCGTCAACTCGGTGCACATCGTCGACGGCCGTATTCCTCACGCCATCCTGCTCGAAGTGCTGACCGAGCAGGCCTTCGGCACCATGATCCGCTCGCATTGACCCGCTGCGCCGGACAAGAACCGACGCAAGATCAGCCCGCCGAGAATCTCAACCGCACCCGAAAAGGCCGCATTCTTTGCGGCTTTTTTTGTTTTTTGCCGCTGAACAGTGAGTAAATTTATCGTTTTAGGCACATCGTCCTGGCATCGCTGGCATTTTAGTAAATTGTCCTGATCATGACCCATTATTTGGATGATGATTTATTGATTAATTCGTAATTATAATATATAATATGGCATCTTTTATAGGAAAATATTATAACGATGACAGATAATCCACAAACCCATCCGAAAATAAGCATTCAATCCGTCAGCAAAATATTTGGGAAACATTCCAATAAGGCCATCGAGCTTCTGAAAAATGGCCTTGGAAAATCCAAAGTCCAGGCGGAAACGGGGGTGGTTGTGGGTGTTCACGATGTCAGCCTGGATATCTATCCCGGTGAAATTTTCGTGATCATGGGATTATCGGGAAGCGGCAAATCCACCCTGCTTCGGCTCATTAACCGACTACAAGATCCGACGACGGGCAGAATTCTGGTCGATGGCGAAGACGCCACCGCCATGAACGCCAAGGCCCTGCGCGCGCTGCGGCGCCAGAAGTTCGGCATGGTGTTCCAGAGCTTCGCGCTGCTGCCGCACCGCACGGTGCTGGGCAATGTGGAATTCGGCCTCGAAATTCAGGGCATGTCCAAGACGCAGCGGCAGGAGCGCGCCATGCAGGTCATCGAGACCGTCGGCCTGAAAAACTACGAAAACCGTTACGCCTCCGAGTTGTCCGGGGGCATGCAACAGCGCGTCGGTCTGGCGCGCGCGCTGGCGGCCGATCCGGAGATTTTGCTGATGGACGAGGCCTTCAGCGCGCTCGATCCGCTGATCCGCAGCCAGCTTCAGGATGATTTGCTCGAAATCCAGGAGCGGCTGGGCAAGACGATTGTGTTCGTGTCGCACGATCTGGACGAAGCCATCAAGATTGGCACGCGCATTGCCATCCTTCGGGACGGCCGCCTGATCCAGATCGGCACGCCGCAGCAAATCCTGTCTGCACCGGCAGACGACTACGTTTCGGCCTTCGTCGAAGGGGCCGACCGCACCAAGGTGCTCACCGCCGAGCAGATCATGCAGCCGTTGCGCGTGGCGGCGAACATCCGCGATTCGGCGCGCACCGTGTTGCGCAAAATGGAACGCAGCGGATTCAGCGGGCTCATCGTGATCGACAGCGCGCGCAACCTCAAGGGCTTCATCGAACTGGCCCATGTCACCGCCCAGCGCGACGCCGAGCGCATCAGCCTGGCGCAAGTGCGCCCGCTGCCCACCGCAACGCCCGACGCCAAGCTGGCCGACCTGATCCAGCGCGTCAACACCGAAGGCTCTCCGCTGTGCATTGTCGATGCGCGCAACCGCGTGATCGGCGTGGTGGACAAGAGCAGCCTGATCGCGGCCTTGGCCCAGGGCGATCTGAACACGGAGAATGCCGCCGCCCCTGCGGCAGACACCGCCGCGCCAACGGCGCAACCCGCCATCGATTCCGTTGCACCCGCTTTCGACACCCAGGAGATCGACCATGCCCCGCAAACCTGACACTTCGGCCACGCCGCAGCCCAACCTGTCACGTCGCCGCGCCACCCAGCTTGCCGCGGGCAGCTTGCTGCTGCCCTGGGCCGTGGCGCAGGCCGCACCCACCCCCATCCGCCTGGGCTACGTGAAGGCGTGGCCGAGCAGCAATATCCCCTCCAATCTGGTCGCCGCCTATGTGCGCAGGCGCTTTGGCATTCCGGTCGAACTGGTTTCCAGCGAACCGGGGCCGATGTGGGAGGCGGTAGCCAGCGGGCGCACCGATCTCACCCTGACCGTCTGGCTGCCGGGCACCAGCGAGGTGTACTACCACAAGCTGCGCAACAAGCTGGAGCATCTGGGCGCTTATTACCAAGGCACCCGACTTGGTCTGACCGTGCCCGACTACGTGCCGGTCAAGACCATTGCGCAGTTGCAGGCGCATCACGCGCAGTTTCACGACAAGATTTACGGCGTCGAATCCGGCTCGGTCGTCAACATGATGGCCAGCAAGGCCATCAAGACTTACCACCTCGCGCCGATGGAACTCGTCACCAGTTCGACTGCGGCGATGACCGTCCAGCTCAAGCGCGCCATTGCCCGCAAGGACTGGATCGTCGTCACCGGCTGGCAGCCGCTGTGGATCTGGGCTGATTTCAAACTGCTTTTCCTCGACGATCCCGAGGGCGTGTTTGGCGGCGTGGGCCATATGGACACGGTGATCAACCCGCAACTGCAGCGCCGCGCGCCGCAGGTCGTCGACTGGTTGCGCACCTTCCGCCTGCCGCAGGCCGAGTTGGCCAGCATGCTGCTGCAACTCTCCAACGGCCAATCGGTGGAGCAGATCGCCGAGCAATGGCTGGCCCGCCAGCCTGAGAGCCGGGCAGCCTGATCTCGGCTCAGTGATTCCGGTTCACTGACCTCGGCTCCTCTTCCCAGCGCGGCTGTTGGCAGACCACTGCCGAGCCGACAGGCGCAGCTTTGCCCTGTGCGGCACTTTCAAGGAGAACTCTTGATGACATTTGGACAACCGATTCCCATTGGCGATTGGGTCAGCAACGGCGTCAACAACCTGACCGACCGTTACGCGGCCGCCTTCGACTCCATCACCAACGCCGTCCACTTTCTCATCTCCGGACTGCAGACCGGACTGGCCTGGATACCCGTACCGGTCTTCATCGCGCTGGTGGCCGTACTCGCCCTGGCGGCCATGGGATGGAAACGTCCGGGCGGCTGGTCTCTGGCGATCTTCAGCGTTCTGGGTCTGGGGCTGGTGTGGAACCTCGGCTACTGGGATGATCTGATCAAAACCCTGGCGCTGGTGCTGGCCGCCGAGGTGCTGGTCATCCTCATCGGCGTGCCCACCGGCATTCTGAGCGCCAAAAGCCGGCTGCTTGAAAAGACGCTGCGGCCCGTGCTCGACATCATGCAGACCATGCCGGCCTTCGTCTACCTGGTGCCTGCCGTCATCTTCTTCGGTCTGGGGCTGGTGCCCGGGGTGATCTCCACCACCATCTTCGCGCTGCCGCCCCTCATCCGCCTGACCACGCTGGGCATCCGGCAAGTTCCGCACGAACTGGTCGAAGCCACCCAGTCTTTCGGCGCCACCTGGTGGCAACTGCTCACCAAGGTTCAGATCCCCTCGGCCCTGCCCTCCATCATGGCCGGGGTCAATCAAAGCATCATGCTCGGTCTTTCGATGGTGGTCATCTCCGCGATGATCGGCGCCGGCGGCCTGGGCAATGTGGTGCTCGAAGGCATCACGCAACTCGACGTCGGCAAAGGTTTTGTCGGCGGCCTGTGCGTGGTGATTCTGGCGATCATTCTCGATCGCCTGACCCAGTCCCTGGGTCGTCTCAACAAGGAGAAACACTAATGCAACGACGTCAATTCCTCTCACTCGGCGCCGTGGTGGCCGCCACGGCCGTCACCGGCATGCCCGCTTTCGCCGCCGACAAGGCCCCGGTCAGCATGACCTATGTCGCCTCCTGGCCGAGCAGCAACATCACCACCCACATCGCGGCGCGCATCATTCAGGAAAAGCTGGGCTACCCCACTCATCTGACCTCGACCGATGCCGGGCCGATGTGGGCTGCTGTGGCTTCAGGCCGTGCCGACGCCATGCTTACCGCCTGGCTGCCCACCACCCATCAGGTGTATTGGGACAAGTACAAAAAAGACGTGGTCGATCTGGGCGCCATCACCGAAGGCACCTGGCTGGGCCTGGCCGTGCCGAAATATGTGCCCATCAACACCATCGCCGAACTCGAAGCGCATCACGCCAAGTTCAAGAACCGCATCACGGGCATCGAGGCCGGTGCGGGCATCATGATCAACACCCAGAAGGCGATCAAGGCCTACGACCTCAAGGACATGGAGCTGCTGACCAGCTCGACCGCGGCCATGCAGGCCCAGCTCAAGCGAGCGGTGGAGCGCAAGGACTGGATCGTGGTCACTGCCTGGAAGCCGCTGGGCATCTGGGCACAGTTCCCGCTCAAGACGCTGGAAGACCCGAAGCACATCTACGGCGTGAGCGGCCATATCGACGCCATCATCAACCCCAAGCTGGAAAAAAGCGCACCGCGCGTGGTGCAGTTCCTGCGCGACTTCAAGCTGCCGCTGGACGACATTCAGGCCATGATGGTCGAACTCAATGGCGGCAAGAGCATGCCCGAAGTGACCGCCCAGTGGATCAGCGCACATCAGGCCCAGGTCGACGGCTGGACCAAAGCCTGACCGGAGCCAACGGTCCCTTCGGATCGGTTCCAATGCATACCGCCGCGCCACTGCGGCGGTTTTTTATGGCCGATACCTTCATGCCGTTTTCATCCCCGCAAAACCGCCCACAGACCGTCTGGCTGCTCGACCTCGACAACACCCTGCACGACGCCTCGTGGCGCGTGTTTCCGCTGATGAATGCGGAAATGACGGCCTTCATCGAACGCCATCTGGGCGTGGAGCGAGAGGAAGCCAACCGCATTCGCGCCCATTTCTGGCAACGCTACGGTGCCACGCTGCTGGGCCTGATGCACGAGCACGACGTGGACGCCGCGCAGTTTTTGCGCGAGACGCACGACTTTCCCCATCTGCCCCGCATGTTGCGCTGCGACGGCAGCGAACGCGCGGCGCTGGCGCGTCTGCCGGGCCGCAAGCTGGTGCTCACCAACGCCCCGCGCAACTACGCCCGACGAGTGCTGAAAGCGCTCAAACTCTGGCCGCTGGTCGACGGCCTGATCGCGGTTGAAGACATGTGGATGTTCCACAAACTTCGCCCCAAGCCGGACGCGCGCATGCTGCGCCATGTGCTCGCCCGCCACCGGCTGCGCGCCGCGCAATGCGTGTTCGTCGAAGACACGCCCGGGCATCTGCAAGCCGCGCGCCGCATCGGCCTGCGCGGCGCGTGGATGGTGCGCTACGCCCGCCGCGCCGTGCGAACAAAACGCGACTTGCCGATGGAACGCACCGGCCTGCATGGTCGGCCGGATTTCGTAGCCGCGCGCATCCGCAGCCTGAATGAACTCAGGCGCATCTGAATTCAACCCAGATCATCCAGCGCGTCGCCCAGTTCTTTGGCGCGCTGATCCGCCGCGTGCAAGGCGCGGATGATCGTAGTCTGCATATCGGCCGCATCGAACACGCCCAGCGCCGCTGCGGTGGTGCCGCCTTTGCTGGTGACGTTGGCACGCAAGGTGGCCAAGGGCTCGCTGCTGCCCTGCGCCAATGCTGCTGCCCCCGCCAGCGTGGCCAGTGCCAGCTCGCGCGCCTGCGCGCCGCTCAGACCGAGTTCTTCGCCAGCGCGCGTCATGGCTTCGGCCAGGTAGAACGCATAGGCCGGGCCCGAGCCCGACACTGCGGTGACCGCGTCGAGCAGGTCTTCGCGAGCCACCCAAACCCGCCGACCCGCCGGGGCCAGCAAGGCATCGGCCAGGGCACGATCGGCCTCGCTGGCCTGCGCGCTGGCAAACAGCCCGGTGATGCCCTGACCGATGAGCGCCGGGGTGTTGGGCATGGTGCGCACCATGCGCAGCGCGCCGGTCTGTCGCTCGATGGCACGGCAGCGCACCCCGGCCATGATGCTGACGTGCAATGCGTCGCCAAGATGCGGTCGGCTGTCGGCCGCGGCCTGCGCGAACTGCTGCGGCTTCACCGCCCAGACCACGGCCTGCGCATCGCGCAACGCGGCGCCCGGCGCTTCCAGAATCTGCACGCCGGAAAAACGCTGCTGCAACCGCGAGCGTTGTTCGGCGAAGGGCTCGACCACGCGCAGGTTGGCGGGTTGCGCCCCCGAGGTCAGCAGCCCGCCGATCAGGGCGCTGCTCATATTGCCGCCGCCGATGAAGGCGGTGATGGGCAGGGAAACGGAGTGGATCGCAGGAGAAGTCAGGTTCGCATTCATGCCCCACATTATTCCCGCAAGTCGGCGACTGCAATTCACCGATAATTCCTGCTCCATGCGTGTTCTTGCCCTCGATACCAGCACCGAAGCCCTGAGCGTTGCGCTCAGCGTGGACGGCCACTGCCGCACCTTCGACGAAGCCGGCGGCCCGCGCGCCTCACAGCGACTGCTGCCTTTGTGCGCCGAGTTGCTGCGCACGGCCGGGCTGCAATTCGCCGATCTCGACCTGATCGGCATGGGCGCCGGGCCAGGCGCGTTCACCGGGCTGCGCACGGCGGCTTCGGCCGCGCAGGGGCTGGCCTATGCCCTGCACCTTCCGGTGGCGCGCATCGACACGCTCATGGCACAGGCGGAAACCGCCTTTGCGCTGCTGCAGAGCGACGGCACGGTGTTGCCCGACCCGGTGGAAGCCGAGTCGGGCACGGTGGTGCTCGTGGCGAACGATGCGCGCATGGGCGAGTTGTATTGGGAGCTGTTTCGCGCCCAGACATCGGGCTGGCAAAGTCTGCACCGGCCTACCGTGCAGCGGCCTGAACACGCGGTGCTGGCATGGGCCGAAGTGCTGGCCGATCTGCCCGAACATCTGGAGACCGGCGTGCTGCCCCGCTTGCTGGCCTGCGGCAATGCCTGGAGCGAACATGCAGACGCCCTGTCCGCCGCCTTCGCCTCGCACGCTAGCGACAACCCGCGCCTGTTCGCCCTGAACCGCGCGGTGTTGCGCGCCGTGGCCTGCACGCCGTCGGCCGCCGCCGTGGCCCGGCTGTCGCTGCAGCAACACGCCGCCGGGCTGACCGTCTCTGCGGCGCTGGCGCAACCTATTTATGTGCGCGACAAAGTGGCCTTGACCACGGCGGAGCGTGAACTGGCCCGCGCTGCCCCGTGAACGCCCGGCTGCGTCCGCACGATCCGAATAGCACCCTTGCCTCGGCAGGACACGCGGCGCACGCCCTGCGGCCGATGAACCCCGCCGACCTCGACGCCGTGGCGCAGATCGAAAACACGGTGTACGACTTTCCCTGGAGCCGGGGCAACTTCGCCGACTCACTCACCGCGCAATATCACGCGCAGGTGCTCACCGACGAGACCGACTCCGTGCGCGGCTATTTCGTGGCCATGCCCGGCGTGGAAGAAATGCATCTGCTCAACATCTCGGTCGATCCCGCGGTGCAGGGCCAGGGTTTGAGCCTGCTGATGCTCGATGCCGTGGCTTTGCTTAGCCGGGCCGATGGCGCCTACCTGCTCTGGCTGGAAGTGCGCCCGAGCAATGCCCACGCCGTGCGCATTTACGAGCGCTACGGCTTCTACCCCATCGCCCGCCGACGCGACTATTACCCCTCGGTCGATACGCAAGGGCGCGCCAGCCGGGAAGACGCACTGGTGATGTCCGCGCAGGTGGACGATCTGCTGCAACGCCGCGGCCTGCGTCCGGCCTGACCGCGCCCCGTCCGCATGACCGAGCCCAGCCCCCGCCTCACGCCGCAAACCCTGCAGTGGACGCAGGCGCTCGGCTTGGGGCCGCTGTTCGTACGGCGCGAAGTTCTGCGCGAACAGCAAGCTCAGCCCGCCCCCGAAGCTGCACCCGAAGTCATGGCAACGCCGGCCGCTGCAAAGCCCGTTGCGCAGCCGCCCAAGCCCAACCGCCCCGTCCCGCCCCCACGACCCGCGACCTCCATCCCCATCGCGGATGCCGCGCGGGTTGAGGCCATCGCCCGTATGGACTGGGACGAGCTGCAAGCCGGCGCTCAGGCCTGCCGCGCCTGCAAACTCGGCAGCAGCCGACACCAGGCCGTGTTCGGCAGCGGCTCCACGCAAGCCCGCTGGATGATCATCGGCGAGGCGCCCGGCGCCGAAGAAGACCGCCAAGGCCAGCCCTTTGTCGGCGCGGCGGGGCAATTGCTCGACGCCATGCTGCAGGCCATCGGCCTCGACCGCAGCGCCGACGACCCCGAGCGCGCGGTTTACATCGCCAATGTGCTCAAGTGCCGTCCGCCGGGCAACCGCAACCCCGAGCCCGAAGAAGTGGCCCAATGCGCGCCCTGGCTAGAGCGCCAGGTGGCCCTGCTGCAGCCGCGGCTCCTTCTCGCCTTGGGCCGGTTCGCGGCGCACAGCCTGCTCGGCAGCCAAGCGCCCATCAGCCAGTTGCGCGGGCAGGTGCACGAGTTTGCCGGCATTCCCGTCGTCGTGAGCTATCACCCGGCCTATCTGCTGCGCAACCCGGCCGACAAGGCCCGCGTCTGGCGCGACCTGTGTTTCGCCCGCGATCTTGCCGACGCTGCCGCCACAAAAGACGCAGCAACCCTGCCCAAATAATCCGGGCCTGGTTCATACGGATTTATTCGCGCCCTATCGCAACACATTTCTGCGACTTTTTTCACGTTTTTTGGTTGCAGCAATCACAGCGCATGGGGTTGTCCCTGAGCGCCACCTGCGCGTCCATCCAGAACAATGTAAAGCATCAAACAAAGGGCGCAATGCCGCGTTTTGCACCGCAAAGTCATACCGGGGGTATGACCCGCACCGCCCGCAAACCTGGAGAGAGACATGCAGATTGACACCGCTTTTTTCATCAATGCCATCGGCATTGCCATCATGATCTACGGCCTGGTGGATGTTTTGCTGCTGCGCAGCAAGATTCCCGGCGGGCAGGTGGGCAAAGCGTGGAAGGCCCTGACCCTATTGATCGGGCTGTTTACCGTGGGTTATCTTGTCTCGCCTTTTTTCAGCACCCTGCCCGCAGATTCCATCCGCATCATCGTCTCGCTGATCTTCCTGTTTGGCGCGGTGTACGTGATTCTTACCGTGCGTCTGCTCTATCGCATCATCGCCGAACTGGCGTCCTGACCACATTCGCACCCACAAAAAAGCCCGGCTGGACCGGGCTTTTTTGTGGGTGCGAATGACAATTCAGCTGACGATCAGTGCATTTCGTCGCGGATGTAGAGATCGCCCTTCAGGCTGGCGATATAGGCCGCGATGTCCTGCAGGTCTTGCGTGTTGTACTGCGCCACCATGCCGCTCATGATGGCGTTGTTGCGGCCATACAGCGGGGTCTGGTGCTTGGCCTGGTATTGCTGCAAGGCGTGGAACAGATAGCTCTGGTATTGACCGGCCAGTTTGGGGTAGTTGGGGGCGATGGGCTTGTCCAGACCGGCGCCGTGGCAGGCAATGCAGCCGCCCTTGTTCACCAGTTCTTCACCCTTTTTGATGTCAGCAGCGTTGGCCATTTGGGTCATTTGGGCCAGGGCCAAGGCAGTGGCTGCCAGCAGAACGATTTTTTTCATCAAGGATCTCCGCGCTTGTTATTTGATGGGCTGGCCTTTGGCCGTAGCGTAATAGGCGGCAATGTCGGCCATTTGCTGGTCGGTCAGCGACGCGGCGATGGCGCGCATGGTCGGAAAACGGCGGTTGCCGTTTTTGTATTCCTTCAGCGCATCGACGATGTATTGCGCGTTTTGCCCGTTGATCATGGGAACGGCAAAAATTTCAGGGAAGGAGGAACGATAGCCGCCCCCCATGTTGTGGCAGCCCTGGCAGGTGGCCACGAGCTTGGCGCCTTCTGCGGCATTGCCAACGACGTTCTGCGCGTGGGCGGACGCCGCGAGCATCAGGGAAGCGAGAAAGAGGACTTTTTTCATCATTGCAGGCGCGAGAGTCTTGAGAGCCATCAAACAAGCGCCCCATTATAGGGAGGCATCGCGCCCCATCGCGTCATTTTGTCGCAGTCAAGACTTAACGCGTTCCTGAATTGACAAAACGCAGACTCCATGCCTTTGAATCAAGATGTAACCAGCTCCCGTTCGGCAAAGCCTCGCAGATAGTCTTCAGGCAGCATGTCGCACAGTTGCCGCCTGACCTTGTCCGCTTGCACCGGCCCGGCGATCTCGGCGATGAGGGCGAGACATTCCTGCAGCGCAGCGAGCAAGGCCTCCGGCTGGTCGGCGGCGCGCAGATGCGCCCGTGCCGGCCCGCTTTGGCCGCCGAGCAGTCGCTCCAGCATGTCGAACATATACATGCGCGACAAGGCTATGGAGCGCCGTGGCGGCGGCGCTACGGCTTGCGACAGTTGCGACGCCGACACGCTGGATGGGGTCTGTTCGGGCGCCGCAGAACCCTGAGCGGACGTCTTTGAGGTCAGCTTCAGCGGCACCTCCACGGTCGCCAACTCGGCCGCTTTCGCAAGCCCCACGCGCTCGACAAAGCCAGCGGCGAGCAATTCCTGCGTGAGTTGCTGCGCCTCCTGCCCCATCAAGGCGCACAACTCGCCGATGGCGCGCCGGCCGTCGCACAGAATCAGCACATGCCGCAGCCTTGCACTCAGCGCCTGGCTGCGCTGTTGTTGCTCGCGGCGGCCGGTCGAGGTTTTTCGCATCACGTCAGCCAAGGTCAACTCGCTCATTCCACCCCCTTAAAAGAGGGGGTAATGTAAAGTTTGCAAATGACCGCGGCGTGACACCGCAAGCGTAAAAAAGCGCAACAAAAACAGCAGCCTCAGACGAATCTAAGTGTGCCTCTGTCAGAATCTGCGCCACAAAACCACTACCCCTCATCACTCCATGCACTTCTACCTTCTGGCCATCGCCGCCCTTCAAGGCGTGACCGAGCTGTTTCCCATTTCCAGCCTGGGGCACAGCATTCTGATTCCGGCCCTGTTTCATTGGCCCATCGACCGCACGGCAGACTGGTTTCTGCCCTTCATCGTGGTGCTGCATCTGGGCACGGCCACCGCGCTGCTGATCTATTTCTGGCGCGACTGGGCGCGGCTGATCGGCGGCTGGCTGCGCGCCGGCGGCAAGGCGTCCAACCCGGATGCGCGGCTGCTCTGGCTGATCGTGGCAGGCACCATTCCAGCCGGGCTGCTCGGGCTGCTGCTGGCGCACAAGATCAAGGCGCTGTTCGGCGGCTTCACCTTCGCGGCGATTGCGCTGATGCTCAATGGCCTGCTGCTGCTGGGCGGCGATGCACTCAAGCATCGGCGCGGGCTGATCGCCCTGCCGGAACTGGGCTGGCTGCGCGCCTTCCTCATTGGTCTGGCACAGGCGCTGGCCCTGATTCCGGGATTTTCGCGCTCCGGGGCCACGTTGGTCGCCGGTCTGGGGCTGGGCTTGAACTATGCCGACTCGGCGCGGTTTTCGTTTTTGCTCGCCACCCCCATCATCGCGGCGGCGGGCGTGCTGGAAGTGCCCAAGCTGATGCACGCCGGCGTGCCGCATGAACTGCTGGGCACCATTGCCGCAGCCGGGGTGCTGGCCGGCGTGTTCGCGTGGTTGTCCACCTGGTTTCTGATGCGCTGGTTCACCGACCACGAAATGAAGGCGCTGCGGCCGTTCGGCATTTACTGCCTGCTGCTGGGCGCGGTGGCGCTACTTGTCGGTTGAGCCTGCGCTTCGCCTGAAATTTCGCCTGACAAACACGCCGCGGGCAGCCCCAAGTGTTTCTCACCTACTTGGGGGGCTGACGCGCTGCGGCAGGTCTGGAGGCAGTCAACAGCGCCTGCACCGCGGCCACGCGCCGCCGACTGACGGGCAGGGTGTCGGGCACGCCGTGCAGATGCAAAGTCCAGGCCCCGCTTTCGGTCTCTGTACTTCCGGCATCTGCACTGCCGCCCTCGGGTTCCGGCGCGATGTTCTCCGACGGATTAGTTGGCCGCTCCAGGCTACGAATGGCGGGCGCCGCGACCAGCGCGCTGCGGTGAATGCGAACGAAGTGCGCGGCGTAACGCTGCTCCAGATCGATCAATGAGAGGTCCACCAGATACTGCTGATCGGCGGTGCGCAGTGTGGTGTATTTGGCCTCGGCGCGGCAATACAGAATGTCGGCCAGCGGTACGCGCTTGAGCGCGCCTTGATACTGCACCGTCAGGTACACCGTATCCACCGCGGCCGGCGCGTGTTGCTCCGCACCCTGGGCACGCAGCCACAGCACGGCCTTGCCCATCGCTTGCGCCAGTCGCTCGCGCCTCACCGGCTTGGTGAGGTAGTCGACGGCCGATACGCCGAAGGCGTCGAGCGCATGCTGCTCGTGCGCGGTCACGAACACGATGGCGGGATGATGCAGGCCGGGATCGCCCGTCAGCCGCCGGGCCAGTTCCATGCCCGTCTGCCCCGGCATCTGGATATCGAGCAGCAGCACGCCAAAACGCTGCGCACGAAGCAGCACCCAGGCCTCGGCCGCGTCGGCCGCTTCGTCCACTGTGGCCTGCGCGGTTTCGGGCAACTCGGCGAGCAGGCGGCGCAGGCGGCTGCGGGCCAGCGGTTCGTCGTCAACGATCAGCACGTTCATAGCGGTAAGCGTAATCGCGCCCGCCAGCGGGCCAGGCCGTGCTCGACGACTTCGCCCTGATCGACCTCGGCCGCGATGTCGTACAGCAGATGCAGGCGCTGGCGAATGTTGCGCAGCGCCGTGCCGGTGCCATGGCGGCGCGGCGTGGGCGTGTCGTTCAGCGCGGGGAGATCGTTGCGCACGGTGACTTCGATCTGCCCCAGCCGCCGGGCCACGTCGATGTCGATCTGCACTCTGCGGCTGCTGCGCTCGACGCCATGCCGCACCGCGTTCTCCACCAGCGGCTGCAGGGTCAGCGCCGGAATGCGGATTTGCAGCAGGGTGTCGTCGACCTGCCATTGCACCCGCATACGCTCGCCGAAACGCACCGATTCGATGTCGAGGTAGCGCCGTGCCAGATCCATTTCCTGGTCCAGCGTGACCAGCGTGCCCGGCTTGCCCACACTGGCGCGGAACAGTTCGGCCAGATCATCGAGTACGGTCTCGGCGCGCTCGGGCTGCTCGCGCACCAGGGCGCTGGCGGCGTTGAGGGTGTTGAACAGAAAGTGCGGACGGATGCGCGACTGCAGTTCGTTGAGTCGCGCCTGCATGTCGATCGGCGTGAAGGCCCGTGCGCGCAGTTGCAGATAGTGCACGAAGACCAGCGCCAGCGCCGCCCCCGCCAGCGCAGCCTGCCAGGGCTGCTGCGCAGCGCGCGGCGCAAGGGCGTCGAACAAGGGCTGCACCAGCAGATTCAAACCCAGCGCCGAAAAGGCGCCCAGCGCCATGGCCACGACCAGCACCGCGGCAGCACCCCGCAGCCGCCACAACCGTTGGGTCATGCACATCAGCGCCAGCCAGAGCAGCGCGGCGGGCTCCACCCACGAAAGCAGCAACAAGGCGCCGATGCGGCCCTCCCCTTGCGGCCATTGCAGCAACACGAGCAGCGCCAAAAGCAGATTGAGCGCCACGAGCGCGCGCACCAGACTGCCGGCGCCGCAGATATCGAGGCGCACGGCGGCTTCATTGGCGGTGACCGGTTCTCCCGACATTGGCATGCTCAGCAGCTTGTTCCTGAAGGCTTCTCTAAAATTGAGGGTTTCCACCTTGGCGCCACAACGCCGTCCCGCGAGATCAACCCATGCACGATCAATTCGAACACAAGCAGCAAGCCTGGTCCGCGCGCTTCTCCGAGCCGGTCAGCGCTCTGGTGCAGCGCTACACCGCCTCGGTGGATTTCGACCAGCGGCTGGCGCTGTTCGACATCGACGGATCGCTGGCTCACGCCGCCATGCTGGCCGAGCAAGGCATTCTCAGCGCGCAAGACCTCGCCGCCATCGAGCGCGGCATGTCGCAGATCCGTACAGAAATCGCCTCGGGCGCATTCGAGTGGAAGCTCGAACTCGAAGACGTCCATCTCAACATCGAAGCCCGCCTGACCCAACTTGCGGGCGACGCCGGCAAGCGTCTGCACACCGGCCGCAGCCGCAACGATCAGGTGGCCACCGACATCCGGCTGTGGCTGCGCGACAGCATCGACCAGACCATCGATCAGCTCCGCGCGCTGCAGCGCGCGCTGGTGCTACTGGCTGCACAGCATGCCGACACCATCATGCCCGGATTCACGCATCTGCAGGTAGCGCAGCCAGTGAGTTTCGGCCACCATTTGCTGGCTTACGTGGAAATGTTCGGCCGCGACGCCGAACGACTGCGCGACTGCCGTGCCCGAGTCAATCGCCTGCCCTTGGGCGCCGCTGCGCTGGCCGGCACCACTTTCCCGATCAACCGCGCGCGCGTGGCCGAGCTGCTGGGGTTTGACGGCGTGTGCCAGAACTCGCTCGACGCCGTGAGCGACCGCGATTTCGCCATCGAATACAACGCCGCTGCGGCGCTCGTCATGGTGCACATCAGCCGCTTCAGCGAAGAGCTGGTGCTGTGGATGAGCCCGGCGTTCGGCTTCATCGACCTGGCCGACCGCTTCTGCACCGGTTCGAGCATCATGCCGCAGAAGAAAAACCCGGACGTGCCCGAACTCGCCCGCGGCAAGACCGGCCGCGTTGCCGGTCATCTGATGAGCCTGCTGATGCTGATGAAAGGCCAGCCCCTGGCCTACAACAAGGACAACCAGGAAGACAAGGAGCCGCTGTTCGACACCGCCGACACCGTGATCGACACCCTGCGCATTTTCACCGACATGGTGGGCGGCATCCGCGTGAAGGCCGAGGCGATGGAGCGCACCGCGCTGCAGGGTTACTCCACCGCCACCGACCTGGCCGACTATCTCGTGAAAAAGGGGCTGCCCTTCCGCGACGCGCACGAGGCGGTGGCTAAAGCCGTGCGATTTGCAGTGGAGCGCGGCATCGGCCTGGAAGACATCAGCCTGAACGATCTGCGCAGTTTCTCGCCGCTCATCGGCGAAGACGCGCCCGAAGCACTCAAGCTGCAGGGTTCACTCGCCGCGCGCGATCATCTGGGCGGCACGGCGCCAAACCAAGTGCGCGCGCAGGTGGCGCGCTGGCAAGCCGCACTCGGCGAGGCGTAAAGCGAAGCGATCAGGCGCGCGGCAATGTCACGCCGTGCTGCCCCTGATACTTGCCGCCGCGATCCTTGTAGCTGACTTCGCAGACCTCATCGCTCTCGAAAAACAGCACCTGCGCGCAGCCCTCGCCCGCGTAGATCTTGGCCGGCAGCGGTGTGGTGTTGGAGAACTCCAGCGTCACATAACCTTCCCACTCGGGCTCGAACGGCGTGACATTGACGATGATGCCGCAGCGGGCATAAGTGCTCTTGCCCAGGCAAATGGTGAGCACATTGCGCGGGATGCGGAAATACTCCATCGTGCGCGCCAGCGCAAAGCTGTTGGGCGGAATGATGCACACGTCGCCATGAAAATCGACAAAGGACTTTTCATCGAAGTTTTTCGGATCGACGATGGTGCTGTTGATGTTGGTGAAAATCTTGAATTCGTTGGCGCAACGGATGTCGTAACCGTAGCTCGATGTGCCATAGCTGATGATGCGGTGTCCATCGACTTCGCGCACCTGCGCGGGCTCGAACGGCTCGATCATCGCCGTGTTTTGCGCCATGCGGCGGATCCACTGATCGGATTTGATACTCATGATGTCGGGGCAGTCTGGCTCAACCGGGCTGCTGTAATAAGGCAGATAGACGCAACCATACCGCACCTGCCGAGGCGTCGATCCGCACCCGCTTGCGTCTTGAGGTCAAGCCGCTCTTGATCTGCACGGCGCGGCGCGGCACATCGCAGCATTGCGCCAGGTAATCGGTCAACGCCGCATTGGCCCTGCCATCCACAGCGGGCGCACCCAGCCGCACACGCAAAGCCCCGCCGTGCTCGCCGTCCACTTCGGTACGGCGCGCATTGGGCACGACATGCACATCAAGCTGGCAAGCAGCCCCATCGAGGTGAAGCCAGGCGGGATAGCGGTCCGAGGAAGACATGCGGAATGCAGAAATAAAAAACCCGGGCGATCAGCCCGGGGACAAATCAAAACCCCGGGCTGATCGCCCGGGGGTTATTGCGCTGAATGCTCAGGGCTTGCTGGTCGGAAACGGCCAGGCCGCTTGCGGATTCAGCTTGGTTTGCGCGGTCGCTGCCTTTTTGGCAGGAGCAGCTGCGGCCTTCTTCGCAGGTGCCGCCTTCTTTGCAGGCGCAGCCTTCTTCGCGGGTGCAGCCTTCTTCGCCGGGGCTACTTTCTTAGCAGGTGCGGCTTTCTTCGCCGGTGCCGCCTTCTTCGCAGGCGCGGCTTTCTTAGCAGGTGCAGCCTTCTTCGCCGGTGCCGCCTTCTTCGCCGGTGCCGCCTTCTTCGCAGGCGCGGCCTTCTTAGCAGGTGCCGCTTTCTTAGCAGGTGCCGCTTTCTTCGCAGGTGCGGCCTTCTTAGCAGGTGCCGCTTTCTTCGTAGGCGCGGCCTTCTTAGCAGGTGCAGCCTTCTTTGCCGGTGCGGCTTTCTTCGCCGGTGCCACTTTCTTCGCGGGCACAGCCTTCTTCGCCGGTGCTACTTTCTTCGCGGGCGTCGCTTTTTTAGCAGGTGCCGCTTTTTTCGCAGTTGCCATGGTGATTCTCCTTGATCAAGTCTTTTGAAGTTGAGCCGGTCGCCAAATCGCGTCCGAGCGCCTCACGGCCCCGCCTCCCGGCGGTTTCCAGTACGGGACATCGGCACGGCGTTCAGCCGGCGCCACCTGCGATCGGCTCAGCGCTGATCCGTGCAGGGGATTCACTTCCGTTGGCATCAAAGCCATTGCGGGAAGGAATGGGGAACGGCGCACCATGCGCTCACCTCTGGTCATCCAGAGCATGAGGCGCTTGATGACGCGCCAGAATTGATCGAGCAGGGAGTCAGGCATCACCATGGACGCCCTCATACGTTGCACCACAAAAAACAGAGGAGGAGACTCCACCCGCCGACTCTTCGCGGCCGGACGTATCGGGGTGAAATGGACTCGGTCAACAATCACTCTGTAGTGCGTGCTCGCAGGTTATTCACGTGTCATTCCCAGGACAGCGCGCCGCCGGATTGGTACTCAATGACCCGGGTCTCGAAGAAGTTGCGTTCCTTCTTAAGGTCGATCATTTCACTCATCCAGGGGAAGGGGTTCTCTTCGTTGGGGAAGATGGCGTCAAGGCCGATCTGCACCGCACGGCGATTGGCGATGAAGCGCAGATAGCCTTTGAACATGGACGCGTTCAGACCCAGCACGCCGCGGGGCATGGTGTCTTCGGCATAGCGATACTCGAGCTCGACCGCCTGATGGAACAGGCCGGTGAGTTCGCGCTTGAATTCGGGTGTCCAGAGGTGCGGATTCTCCAGCTTGATCTGGTTGACCAGATCGATGCCGAAGTTGGTGTGCATGGACTCGTCGCGCAGGATGTACTGGTACTGCTCGGCCGCACCAGTCATCTTGTTCTGCCGCCCCATCGACAGGATCTGGGTGAAGCCGACATAGAAGAACAGGCCTTCCATCAGGCAGGCGAACACGATGATGGAACGCAGCAGCTCCTGATCGTTGCGCTCTGACCCGCCGAAAGCCGAGGTGCGGAACTCGGGGTTCGTCAGGGTGTCGATGAAGGGAATGAGGAACTCGTCCTTCTCGCGGATGGAGGTGATCTCGTGATAGGAGTTGAAGATCTCGCTTTCATCGAGGCCTATGGATTCGACGATGTACTGATAGGCGTGGGTGTGGATGGCTTCTTCGAAGGCCTGGCGCAGCAGGTACTGGCGGCACTCGGGGTTGGTGATGTGGCGATAGGTGCCCAGCACGATGTTGTTGGCGGCGAGCGAATCGGCCGTGGTGAAGAAGCCGAGATTGCGCTTGATGATGAGGCGCTCGTCATCGGTCAGGCCATTGGGATCTTTCCACATGGCGATGTCGCGCGACATGTTCACTTCCTGCGGCATCCAGTGATTGGCGCAGGAGGCCAGGTATTTGTCCCAGGCCCACTTGTACTTGAAAGGCACGAGCTGGTTGACATCGACACTGCAGTTGATGATGCGCTTGTCTTCGGCGCGCACCCGCGCCGTGGAGGCCGCTCGTTGGCTGTAGAGGTCTGCAGCCACCGCCAATGCCGGTGCCGTTGCGGATTGAGGCGACGCCGATGTACCGCCCATGGATTGAAGTGAACGCTCCGCCAGCGCACCTTGCGCGGGGCTTGCAGAGTTCTGTTGTGGTTCGTCCCAAGTAAGCATGTTCATGACCTTCTTTAGATTATCAAGTGTTCAGAGCAAAGGCTCAACACCGATGCAGTGAGGATGCGTGGTTTGTGTGGCGCATGTTGTGCAGGCGCATCGCAAGTGGCATGCCGCTTGATCACTTGTGATGCGCCGCAACGGTATGCAGCGCTTACTGACAGGCCTCGCATTCCGGGTTGTCGATGGCGCAGAAGCGGATGTCGCCAGACTGCACCACGGCCTGCGCCGAAGCCGATGCCGTCTCGCTTGGCGACTGCGGCACGGCGTTGAGCTGGCCCGCCTTGACCGTGGACTTTTCGGCATGCGTGGCACCGATGGTGCGCAGGTAGTAGGTGGTCTTGAGGCCACGCAGCCAGGCCAGCTTGTAGGTATCGTCGAGCAGCTTGCCCGAGGCATTGGCCATGTAGATGTTGAGCGACTGCGCCTGGTCGATCCATTTCTGGCGGCGCGCTGCAGCCTCGATGATCCACTGGGTATCGGTCTCGAAGGCGGTGGCATACAGGGCTTTGAGATCGGCGGGAATGCGGTCGATGCGCTGGGTGCTGCCATCGAAGTACTTGAGGTCGGCCACCATCACCGCATCCCACAAGCCGCGCGCCTTGAGGTCGCGCACCAGATACTGGTTGATGACGGTGAACTCGCCCGACAGATTCGACTTAACGTAGAGGTTCTGGAAGGTCGGCTCGATGCAGGCGTCCACGCCGACGATGTTGGAGATGGTTGCCGTCGGGGCGATGGCCACGCAGTTGGAATTGCGCATGCCGTGCTGTGCGATCTGGGCGCGCAAGGCGTTCCAGTCGAGGGTGCTGGAGGTGTCGGCCTCGACATAGCCGCCGCGCTGTTCGGCCAGCAGCTTCAGGCTGTCCATGGGCAGAATGCCTTGATCCCAGAGCGAGCCGCCGTAGCTGCTGTAGCGGCCACGCTCGCGCGCCAGTTCGCTGGATGCCCAATAGGCCTCGAAGCAGACAGCCTCCATGGAACGGTCGGCAAATTCCACGGCCTCTTGCGAACCGTAGGGAATGCGCAGCTGATACAGGCAGTCCTGAAAACCCATGATGCCCAGGCCCACCGGCCGGTGCTTCATATTGGCGTTGCGCGCCTTGGCCACGGCGTAATAGTTGATGTCGATGACGTTGTCGAGCATACGCATCGCGGTCTGGATGGTGCGCTTGAGCTTGGCCTGGTCGATGACCTTGGCGCCGTCTGCTGAGTCTTTCAGATGCGCAACCAGATTGACCGAGCCGAGGTTGCACACCGCGATCTCGCTCTCGTTGGTGTTGAGCGTGATCTCGGTGCAGAGGTTGCTCGAATGCACCACGCCCACATGCTGCTGCGGGCTGCGCACATTGCAGGCATCCTTGAAGGT
>NZ_JBYCKI010000014.1:0-19732 GCF_057473305.1 Thiomonas sp. TH-17 | reverse complement strand
TGCTCGGGCGCATCCGTGGCGTGCGCAAAAAATTCGCGCAGGAGATGGGCTTCCTCGTCGCCTCGGTGCACATCCGCGACAACCTCGAATTGCGGCCCGGCGGCTATCGCATCGCCCTCAAGGGGGTGGACGTGGGCAGCGGCGAAATCTTCCCCGATCTGCTCATGGCCATCAACCCCGGGCAGGTGATGGGCGATCTGCAGGGCACGCCCACCAAAGACCCGGCCTTCGGCCTGCCCGCGGTGTGGATCAACAAAGAGCAGCGCGACCGTGCGCAGGCGCTGGGCTATACCGTGGTCGATCCCAGCACGGTGTTGGCCACCCATTTGCACCACCTGCTGCAAACCCATGCGGCCGAACTGCTCGGGCGCGAAGAAGTCGAAGGGCTGCTGGCGCATCTGTCCAAGCGGTCGCCCAAACTGGTTGAAGATCTGGTGCCCAAACTCATTTCCGCCGACCGGCTGCGCAAGGTGCTGCAGAACCTGCTGACCGAGGGCGTGCCCATCCGCGACATGCGAACCATTGCCGAAGTGCTGGCCGAGCATGCCGCGCAGGTGAACGACACCGACGAGCTCACCGCCCGTGTGCGGCTGGCGCTGGGCGCCTACATCGTGCAAAGTCTGTCGCCCAATGGGCAGGAACTCTCTGCCGCGGTGCTCGACGGCCAGCTGGAACAGATTCTGCTTTCCAGCCTGCGCGCCGACCCGCAGCAGGCCTCGGTCGAACCCGGGCTGGCGCAGCGCCTGATGGACAAGGCGCGCGATTTGATGCAGCGTATGGAAGCGCAGGGCGCGACCGGCGTGCTGTTGGTGAGCGCGCCGCTGCGGCAGTTTCTGGCCCGGCTGCTGGCGCGCAGCGCGCCGCGGCTGCGGGTGCTGTCCTATGCTGAAATTCCCGACCAGAAACAGGTCAAGGTCACCGCCACGCTGGGGGCGTAAATGCTGGAGTCTGAATCGTGAAAATCAAACGCTATACCGGAACGAATACCCGCGAGGTGCTCACCCGCATCCGCAACGATCTCGGCGCCGATGCGGTGATCCTGTCGAATCGGGAAATCGTCGGCGGTGTCGAATTAATGGCGGCGGTCGACTTCGATGCCAGCCGGTTTCCGTCGGAAGAGCATGAGCCCGATGCGGCGGCGGCGTCCGTTTCCCAGCCGCCGGTCATGGAAACTGCGCCTGCATCGACGCCCATGCCGACCACGGCGCAGCCCCGGACCGTCGTCGAGCAGATGCCCAGGCCGTCGCCGCAGCCAACGGATTTGCCTCTGCCCGCCGTGGCGCGAGTTGTACCGGCCGCGCCGCCGCGCGCAGCCGAGCCAGCTTCTGCGCCGACCTCCATTTCGCTGGAAGAAAAGGATGCTGCGGTGCTGGGCGCGATACGCCCTTCGCAGGCAACATCCGGCGCACCGCCTCGCTCGGCGCACTCGGCAGCGCGTCCCGAGCCGAAGGACGAACTTGGCGCCATGCGCCACGAATTGCAGGATCTGCGGCAATGGATGCAATCGCAGATGTCAGGTCTGGCCGACGCCGGGCCGCTCACCCCCGTGGGCGAGCAGTTGCAGGCCTTGGGCTTTTCCACCGCGCGGGCGCGGCAGTTGGGCAGCCAGGCGCTGAACCTGCGCGGCGCGCTGGCCGCGTATCTCGGCAAGGGCTTGCAGGTGGCGGCCGACCCGGTGTCGGCGGCCGGCATCTATGCCCTGGTGGGGCCGACGGGCGCTGGAAAAACCACCACCATCGCCAAGCTCGCCGCGCGCCTGGTGCTGCGCCACGGCACCGGGGCGGTTGCGCTGATCACCACCGACACCTACCGCATTGGCGGCGTGGAACAACTCAAGATCTACGGCCGCATTCTGGGCGTGCCCGTGGCGGTGGCGCGCGACGGCGAGGAGTTGCAGCAGCACCTGCGCGACTTCGCCGACCGGCGCTATGTGCTGATCGACAGCATCGGCCTGAGCCCGCGCGACGCGCGGATGGCCGAGCAGATGCAATGGCTGCAGGCGCTGGGCGAAAGCGTCACCCGCCTGCTGGTGGTGGGCGCCGGGCTGGCGCCTTCGGCCTATGCCGAGCTGTGGTCGCTGTACCGCCGTCTGCCCGTGGCGGCGGCCATTCTCACCAAGCTCGACGAGAGTCCGAGCTTCGGCGCCGCGCTGCAATGGCTGGTGGAAAGCAGCGTGCCGCTCTGGTTCTACACCGACGGTCAGCGCGTGCCGGAAGACCTTCATGTGCCGTCGCTGGCTAAGATCACGGCTTTGCTGGAACACGACCCCGTGACCCGTTTCGACTCCGCCCCTGCTCCGCTATCCGCCGCCGCTGTTGGTGCGATAACCGCCCGCTCCGCTTGACCCGACAGAAAGACGCCATCATGGATCAAGCCGAAGGACTACGCCGCCTGCAGCGCCCCCCGACCAAGGTCATCACCGTCGCCAGCGGCAAGGGCGGGGTGGGCAAGACCAATGTGGTCGCCAATCTGGCCATCACCCTGGCGCGCAGCGGCCAGCGCGTGATGGTGTTCGATGCCGACCTGGGTCTGGGCAATATCGACATCCTGCTGGGCCTCACGCCGCGCTACAACATCAGCCATGTGCTGTCGGGCGAGAAGCAGCTCAGCGACGTGCTGGTGCGCGGCCCGCAAGACATTCTGGTGCTGCCCGCCTCCAGCGGCGTGGCCGGTATGGCGTCGCTCGACGTCGCCACCCAGTCGCGGTTGATCGATGCGGTGAGCACGCTCGACATTCCGCTCGACTATCTGCTGGTCGATTGCGCCGCGGGCATCGCGGGCGACGTGCTCACTTTCAGCCGCGCCGCGCAAGACCTCATCGTGGTGCTGAACAACGAGCCCGCCTCGGTGGCCGATGCTTACGCGCTTATCAAGGTGCTGAGCAAGCAATACGGCCTCAAACGCTTTCACCTGCTGCCGAACATGGTGCGCGATGCGCGCGAGGGGCAGGCGCTGTTCGCCAAGATCACCGGCGTGGCTGATCGCTACCTCGACGTGTCGCTCGATCTGGTCGGCAGCATTCCGCTGGACGCGTCGCTGCGCGCGGCAGTGCGCAGCCAGCGCGCCGTGGTCGAGTCCGCACCGCAGAGCGCGTCCGCCGTCGCCTTTGCCGCGCTGGCCTCACGGGTGAAAAACTGGCCGCTGCCACACGGACCGAGCGGTCGCATCGAATTCTTCATGCAGCAGTGGCTGCGGGCAGAGCAGGCCGCCTGAGGGCGCGCAGCTCCGTAGACGCGGCTCCCGATCGGATGAAACCCGGCCTCTATCCCGCCCCCGAAACCCGCGAGGAGCGCCTGAGCAAGCACCTGCCCATGGTGCGGCGCATTGCGGGCCAGATGGCGGCGCAACTGCCGGCCTCGGTCGATTTCTCCGATCTGGAACAGGCGGGCATGATCGGCCTGTGGGACGCGCTCGACCGCGGCGAAATGCAGTCGCCGGCGCAGTTCGCCACCTACGCGGCCATTCGCATCCGCGGCGCGATTTATGACGAACTGCGCAAGCTCGACTGGCTGCCGCGCCGCAGCCGCGCCAAAGAGCGCCAGATCGAGCGCGCCGAGCAATTGCTCACGCAGCGCCTGGGGCGCCATCCGGAAGACGGCGAACTCGCTGCGCATCTGGGCTGGGAACTGGCCGAGTATTACGACGCGCTGGCCGAGACCAGCATGCAACTGGTCTACCTCGAAGATCTCACGCACGACGACGGCGGCGATTACGCCGACCGCAAGGCCGACGAAGCCAGCCTGCTGCCCGAAGAGCTGTTGCAGGACGCCGAGCTCGAACGCGATCTGCAGGCCGCCATTGCCGATCTGCCCGAGCGCGAGAAGCTGGTGCTGTCGTTGTATTACCAGGAAGACCTGCAGCTCAAAGACATCGGCCGCGTGCTCGAAGTGAGCGAATCGCGGGTCAGCCAGCTCATGAAGCAGGCGGTCATGCGACTGCGCGCGCGGCTGCAGGCGCATCAGCATTCAGCCAGCGGTGCGGGCCGCCGCGCTGCGCCATAACAAAACAGGGACGGGGATTTTTCATGGATATTTTGACCATAGTCGGCGTCGTGGTCGCGCTCGGTTCCATCTTGCTGGGGCAGATGCTCGAAGGCGGGCACATCAGCTCCATCATCCAGGGAACGGCCTTTCTCATCGTGATGGGCGGCACCACGGGCGCCGTCATGCTGCAATTTCCGCTCAAGGTGTTCATTCGTTCGCTCAAGATGTTGCCCTGGATGGTGCTGCCGCCCAAAGGCGACCCGCAGGAGACGATCAAGCAGATTCTGGAATGGAGCGACACCGCGCGTAAAAACGGTCTGCTCGCACTCGAAGCCGTGGTCGAGTCGGTGCCCGATCCGTTCGTGAAGAAAGGGCTGCAGATGCTGGTGGACGGCACCGATCCCGAAAAAATCCGCTCCACACTCGAGCAGGAAATCGGCGCCGTCGAGCATCACGATACGCAGGCCGCCAAGGTGTATGAATCGTCGGGCGGCTATTCCCCCACCGTCGGCATTCTGGGCGCCGTGCTCGGCCTGATTCACGTGATGGAAAACCTGGCCGACCCCAGCAAGCTCGGCGGCGGCATTGCCGTGGCCTTCGTCGCCACGGTGTATGGCGTGGGCGCGGCCAACCTGTTTTTCCTGCCGGTGGCCAACAAGCTCAAGAGCATCGTGCACAATCGCGCCAAATTGCAGGAGATGCAGGTGGACGGCCTGGTGGCCATCGCCGAGGGCGAAAATCCCCGCATCATCGAAGGTCGGCTGCAGAGTTACTTTGCACACTGAAGTCTGCAGACTTGATCTGCATCCGGCACAGTCTGGCAGGAGGTGAAGATGGACGATGCGACGATCAACCCGGTGAGCCCCTACGACCCGGTCTCGCGCCTGCCCGATGGCGGCGGGCGGGGGCGGCGCGATTCCCCTGATCGCCAGCCGTCCGCCAGTCGTTCCCCCTCGGGCTCGGCGCGCCCTGCCGCGCCAGACGCCGCCCCGACCCAGGCGCCCGATCCCGACGCCACTCGGGGCCGGCATATCGACGACCGCGCCTGACCTACCTTTCTCCGATCCTCGCGCCGCCATGACCCTCATCCTTCTCGTTTTCGCCGCGCTGATCGTGGCGCTGCAGATTGCACTGACCTTCACCCTCAAGCGCATGCTCGACCTGCTGGCGGCAACGCGCGATGAGGTTCATAGCCTGCAGCTGCGCGTGCAGACCTTGGAGCAGGAGCGCGATGCCGCCACCCCGCCGCCTTCGGCGCTGTTCACCCTGACGCCGCGCCCAGAAGCCGTCGTTCCTCCAACCACTCCCTCGCCGCCCTCCGAACCGCCGCCAGCTGCTGCGCCCAGCCCCGCCGAGCCCACCGACCTGCCCGTGCTCCACGAACCCGCCGCCGCGACTTCTACCGACGCCGTGGGCGCGCAGGTGCGCGCCCTGGCCCGCCAGGGCATGCCTGTGCGCGAGATTGCCGAACGTTGCGGCCTGAGCGAGGCCGAGGCAGAGCTCATCATCAGCCTGCGCCAAGAGCCGGTCTGACACTGTCTGACACTAAATGAGCCCGGCGCAAATCCTCGGCGGCGTTCCGTCGGTCATGCCCGCCGGGGGGACGGGCGCTGCCCGGGCCGAACCGACGGCCTTCGCCGCCGCTCCGGGCACCGCGTTCGAGGCCGAGGTGGTTCAGGTGCAGACCGGCACGCCCGCTGCGGCCAACCTGGCGACAGCGGCGGCGGATGGGCGGGCGCAAACGCAGGTTTTGCTGCGGCTGGGCAACGCCCTGGTGAACGCCACTCTGCCCGGAGCCGCGCCCCAGGTCGGCGCGCGCCTGCCGCTGATTTACCTGGGATCGCAGGGCGGCCAGCCGCAATTTCTGCTCGCGCCGCAGCAGGCGGCGCAGGCAGCCGCCCAGTCGCAGTTGTCCGGCCCGGGGCAGTTGCTCGGTCTGCTGCAACAAATGCAGGCGTCTGCCAGCGCGTCTGCCGCGAATGCCGCCGCGGGCGCCAGCGCGAATGCCGGCATTCAGGGGGCAGATGCCCGCGCCGCGACGGCTGCAGCCGCGCCGGTCTGGTCCAACCCGGCCCAGCCGCCCCAGCAGGCCGCGCAACTGCTGACCGGCGCGCTGAGCAACAGCGGCCTGTTTTACGAAAGCCATCTGGGCGCCTGGGCGCAGGGGCAGCAGCCTCTTTCGACCTTGCTGACGCAGCCGCAGGGCAAGCTCTCGCCCTTGCTGCAAAACGCCACGGCAACGCCTCCCCCATCTTCTGAATCTACCGCCCAGGCGGGGCATGGCGCCCAGCCCAGTGCAGCGCCCGCGACAACGCCTTTCACGCAGACTGCATCGGCCCCGCGCCATGCGGCCCTGGTGGCTTACCAGACCGTCCAGGCGGGGCCGCAGGCGGCGAGCGATCCGGCCGCATTGGCCGCGCGCCTGCCCGCTGAATTGCATGGCGTGGTGCAGCAGCAGTTGCAGACGCTGATGCAAGGGCAGATCGTCTGGGAAGGGCTGTTATGGCCCGGCCAAACGGCGCGCTGGAGCCTGCGGCCCGACCCCGAAGACAGCAGCCGTCGGCAGGGTGCGGCCGCCGAGCGCTCATGGAGCACCCAGGTCGAACTTGAACTGCCGCAGCTGGGTCAGGTGCAGGCGCGTCTGCAGCTCAACGGCAGCCGCGTCGATCTGCTGCTGCGGCGCGGCCCGCAGGCGCAGGAGCGCATCGACGCGGCGCTGCCCCAATTGCGCGCGGCGTTGCAGTCAGCCGGGCTGGAGATCGGTGGCGTGCAGCTTGGCCTCTTTTCCGCTGGAGAGCAGACTTGAGTGCCGAGCAGCCAACCAAGCCGCCGCAGCGCGCTGAACTGCGGCAGGCCGTCGCCCTGCGTTATGACGCCGATGCCGCGGGCGCGCCGGAAGTCGTCGCCAAGGGGCAGGGTCTGGTGGCTGAAGCCATCATCAACCGGGCGAAGGAGGCGGGAGTGTATGTCCACGAGTCGCCACAGTTGGTGCAGCTACTCATGGCGGTCGATCTCGATACTCAAATTCCCCCGGCGCTCTACACCGCCGTGGCGGAGTTGCTCGCCTGGCTCTGGCGGCTGGAAGCGGGCGGCGAGCAGAAAGACTCACCGGCTTTACATTTGTCTTGACCCGGCTGCAATACGATTCAACCCGCCTGTGAGCGCCCGTGTAGGGGCAAAGCCCCGCCTAATGGACAATCTGGGTTCAATTCAAACCACATTCACACTGATTCACATGGCCACCATTTCCGACCAGGCGCGCGCCACCCTCAAGCGCTTGCTCGAACTCAAGCTGCAGCCCACACCGGACAATTACCGCCGCGTTTTTGAAGGACTGCAGAATGGCGCAGCGGTTTCCACCGAAGAGCCGTCGCCGGAATGCCCCGATTGGACTCGTGCGCTGCCCCGGCTGCTTGAGCAATGGGAGCGCTCGCAAAGCGGGTTGTCGCAGTTGCAAAAACGCCAGCAGCTCGACCGTCTCGCCGCCTTGCCTTCAGCGCAGGCCCAGTGGCGCGAGTTGGAGCAACTGTTAGAGCGCTGGAGTGCACTGCCCGCGCGCAGCGGCAGTCAAAGCGCGTCCACCCCCATTGAAACCCGTGACGACGCTGCGAACCGTGAAGGCGGCGAGTGGCGCGAGCTTTGGCTGCAAACCCTCAAATTTGGCGTGCGCCCGTTTTGCGCACACGACACCGCGCGGCGCCTGCTGCGCGAGTTGATGGCGGCGGCAGAAAACTCCAAACAGGCGGCTGACCTGGGCACGCAGGCGCGCGAAGTCTGGCTGGCCATCGACCGCGAGCAAACCACCGAAGACGCGGTGCGCAACGGTCTGACCGAACTGGCGCGGCTGTTGCTCGATCATCTCGGCGATCTGGTGCCGCAGGCCTGGGTGGGCGTGCAGGCCACGGCGATCCGCGAACAATTGCAGACGCCGCTCGCCCCCGAAAGCATCGAATCGGCGCAAAACGCCGTGCGCGATCTACTGGTGCGTCACAGTGTGCTGCGCAAGAGCGAAGACGACGCGCACCACACCGCCAAGGCGCTGATCGATCTGCTGGTGCGCAAGCTGGGCGACTACGCCGCCGAGGGCGGCGAATACAACCAGCGCATGGAAGCCCGGCTGGAGCAATTGCAGAGCAGCCGCGAGTGGGACGAAATCCGCGAGCTGGTGCAGGACGTGCTCGACGACAGCCGCACTATGCAGCAGCGCAGCGGCGAGCTCGGCGTGCATCTGGCCGAGGCGCAGCGCCAGGCGCAGGCGGCGCAAGAGCGCATCCGCTCGCTCGAAGGCGAGCTGGAGCAGGTCAGCCAGCAATTGCAGGAAGACCCGCTCACCGGCGCGCTCAACCGCCGCGGGCTGGATGCGGAATTCGTTCGCATGCAGTCGCGCATGGTGCGCCAGGGCCAGCCCCTCACCCTGGCGCTGCTCGATCTCGATCACTTCAAATTGGTGAACGACACCCACGGCCACGATACCGGCGACGCCGTGCTCAAGGCGCTGGTGGCGCTGGCCAAACGGCTGATCCGGCCGAACGACCGCGTGGCGCGCATGGGGGGCGAGGAATTCATGCTCATCCTGCCCGACACGCCGGTGCAGCAGTCGCTCGTCGTCGTGCAGCGGCTTCTGCTTGCGTTCAGCGATCAGACCCTGGTGCAGGACAGTACGGGGCGGCGCATTCCCCTGAGTTTCAGCGCCGGGGTGGCCGAACTGTGCGCGGGCGAAGACTTCGCCGCGATCTATCAGCGCGTGGACGCTGCGCTGATGCAGGCCAAGCAGGCGGGGCGCAAACGCGTGGAATTCGCCGTCCCCTGCGATGGCGCCAAGGCCGGAGGCAGCCTGCCCAAGAGCGCGCTGCGATTCTTCGCACTGCGGGGATAAGTTTCTCGGCCTCGCTGGGGGCGCCCCAGAAAATGCAATGCAAAGTACGCCGGAGGCGCGTTTCAAAAGCGCTGGACGGCCGACAGCGGCAGGAACAGGGTAAGTGGCGAGTCCGGCAAGGCCATGAAGCCGTGATGCCGGTAGAAAGCCGCTGCCGCCTCGCCTTTGGCGTCCACTATCAGGGCAAAGGCGGCAATCTCCGAACGGGCGGCACGGTCGAGCGCGTCAGCCAATAGCGCACCGCCAAGACCTTGCCCCTTGAATGCCTGATCAACCGCCAAGCGGCCCATACGAACGGCGGGCACGGTCGGATAGCGCGGCAGCCTCTTGCCGGTGCTGGCCGGAAGATCGGCCAGCAGCAGGCTTGCCGATGCCAAGGTGTAGTAGCCCGCGATACGCGGCCCGTCCGCCAAGGCCACGAAACAGGCGGCTACACGACGGCGTATGTCCTGGTTGACTTGCTCTCGCAGGTAGCGATTCAGCGGCTCGGAATCACTGTTGAACGCGGCGCGGTCATGCCCGGCATCGAGCGGTGCGAGCCGGAACGAGGCGCGGCTCATTCAGTGCGCAAGAGCTTGGTGCGACGGGTAAAGGCGCGCTCCAAAGCTGGGGCCGGTTTCGGCGGCGACAGCAGCGCTTGCGCGAAACATTCCTGATCGGCCAGAGACAGACGGATGACTTCGGCTTGCTCGATGGCGCGCTGCGCGGCGTCTTGGACGGCGGACACCACGAAATCGGTCATGGTGCGCCCCTGAAGTTCGGCGGCACGCTTGAGCATCGAATGCAGATCGGTGCTGATTCGGGCTTCGAGACGGGCGGTAGAAATTGCAGCGGGCATGAATTTATCCTCCGGGCTCAATCATACGGCAATATGCCGTACAAACCAAGGCGGAATTTTCGGTGGTTAAGGCCGACTTCAAACTCTGTTTTCTGAGGCGCCCCATTACTCAAGTTGCCCGTATGACGGATAGCTTTCAATCGGCCCTGTTGCGTTCCGCATTTTCGCGCACCCATTGCTGTGCGCGCTGGCCCAGGCGGGTTTGGGGCGACGAGGCCTGGGTGAGCCAGCGGAAGGTTTGCAGCCAGGCGGGCACGTCGGCGGCTGCCATCGGCCGCGCCAGGGCGTAGCCCTGACCATAATCAGCGCCCAGTAGCGCAGCCACCTCCACCAGCGCCGGGGTTTCCAGCCCTTCGACCACCACTTTCAGGCCGAGCGCCTGGGTCATGTGAACCAAGGCGCCGATGAAGCCGATCATGCCGTCCGCCTCGGCTTCAGCTTCGGAGGGAATCTGCCGCACCAGGCCCTGGTCGATTTTCACCGTGTCGAACGGCAGGGTGCGCAGCCGCAGCAGACTGCTGTAGCCGCTGCCCAGATCGTCCATCACCAGCCGCGCGCCAGTGGCGGACAGGCTGCGCACCGCACGGTCGCGCTCGGCGTCGTTCTGGAAGTCGGCGTCTTCCAGTATTTCCAGCCGCAGCCGATCAGGCGCGATGTGCCGGGCGCGCAGCGCGTCGGCCACCCAGCGGGCGCATTCGGGCATGAGCAAGACTTCGAGCGGCAGGTTGATGGACAGATCGAGGCGCTGACCGGCGCCGTCCCATTGGGCCAGTTGGTTCAGCGCCTGCTCCAACCCGAGGGTGAACAGGCGGGTGAGCTCGGAGGCGCCGAAGGAGGGCAGGAACTGGCCGGGGCCGATCAGCCGCCCGTCTTCGAGCCGCAACCGGGCCAGGGCTTCCATGGCGGTGGGCAGTCCGCTGTGCAGATCGACCAGGGGCTGATAGTGCATTTCCAGACCGCCGCTGAACAGGCGGTGGCGCCAGGCGCGGCGGTCCTGCAGGGGCAGGGGGGCGGCTTCGCGCCGGGTCATCAGGCCGTAAAGCCCGCGCTCGAAGAGTTGTTCGATGCCGCGCAGAAAGCTGTGCATGCTCTGCGTTTCGAACTGCCCGGGGTAACGCCCGTACAGCCCCATGACGGCGAGCATGCGGCCGCGGTTGTCTTTCACCGGCACGGCGGCTGAACTGCGCACGCCGACGCTGTGCGCCACCGCGCGCCAGGGCGCCATGCGCGGATCGGTGACATAGCTGGCGTTGGTCTCGATCTGCTCGCTGCGCCAGCAGCGCGGGTGCGGGGTGAGCCCGAAGGGGCTTTGCGGGTCGATGTCGAGATTGGCCATGGCCACCGCATCGAGCGCTTGCCAGTAGTCGTCAAATGCGCCCGCGGTGAACTCGGGGATGAAGTGCCCCTGCGCGTCGGGCTTGTAGATCACCGTGGCCGCCATGCCGGGCAGGGCGGTGACCGATTCGAGCACGGTGTGAGCCAGATCGGCCCATTGGGTCAGTTCGGGCTGCATCTGCTCCAGCCCGAACAGCATCTGCTGATATTGCTCGCGCTGCGCCTGCGCCCCTTCGCTCTGCCACTGCAGCTCGCGCTGCAGGCGCGCAGTGCTCACCTGAGCCAGCACGGCGCGATCGCCGCTGCGCACCGGGGCTTCGCCCAGCAGGTCGTGCAGGCTTTGCAAATACCAGCTGAAACTGTTGACCAGCGCCCCGGTGCTGACCCCCACCAGCGCGTGAATCGCTCCCGTGTGCCGCGCTTGTTCCTGATGGGTTTCAGCCGATAAATCGGGGTGCAGGATTTGCAGCAAGCGGGCATGCTGCTGGCGGCGCAAATGGACGGCTTCTTCCGGCGAGAGGGCAGCGAGCAGCGCGGCCGATTCCGGGTCCTGGCCCAGGGTGGAATAGAAGCGCTCGACGAAGGTCTCGGCGTTGCGCTCCAGCAGATCGCCAATCAGGCCCAGCAGACGGCGGGCGGTTTCTCCGTAGGGGTCGATATGAATGGGCAAGTCGGCGGGTTTTCCGGCGGCCTGCTCCAGGCCATCGCCCCAGACCTGCCACCAGCTGGTGCGGTCGGCCTTGTGCGCCTTGCTGGCGTAAAGCGCGGCATCGGCGTGGCGCAGCAGCACCTCGGCCTGCGCCTCGTCGGCCGGGTAAAGCGTCACGCCCAGGCTCATGCCCACCTTGGCCAGAACGCCGTCGCCGAGGTCGAACGGCGTTTCGACGGCGCCGTGAATGCGGTCGAGCACGATGGGCAGATCGCTGGCCTGCGCCACGCCTTCGAGCACCAGCACGAACTCGTCGCCCCCCAGCCGCGCCACCAGATCGGTCTCGCGCACGGCGGTCTTCAGGCGCTCGCCCAGTTGACGCAGAAGCTGGTCGCCCGCGGCGTGGCCATAGGTGTCGTTGACCGGCTTGAAATCATCGAGATCCATCACCCCGACGGCCAGCAGATTCTTGTGGCGGCGTGCCCGGGCCATGGCCAGCGGCATATGGTGTTCGAGGGCAAGGCGGTTCGGCAGGCCGGTGAGGGCGTCGTGGCGGGCGAGGTGACGCTGCTGCGCCTGCTCGGCTTCCAGATCGGCCTTGAGGTCGATTTCGCCCAGCGCCTGCTCGATCAGCTTGTCCACCCGGCGCAGCAGGCCGTGCAGGCCTTCGTCCAGATCGTCGCCGTTGAACAGCACCAGCACCAGCGCCGCCCAGCGCCCGCCGTTGCGGCGCAGCGGCAAGGCCAGGGCGAGCTGTTGCCAGCCCGGCAGGGCGTACTCGGCCCAGGGTTGCAGCAGGGGCGAGTGCGGGTCGGTCTCTTGCGCTTCTTCCGAGGTGTGCCAGGCGCGGGCCAGGGCGTGGGTTTGGTTGGATCTGACCGTCAGCGGCGGCGATTGGGCGTTGAGCGTGTCCAGCGCATTCCCCCCGGCAGCGAGCGGGTGCACGCGCTCGTGCACATCGGGCTGGGCGACCCACACCGCGGCGAACAGGCCGGTTTCGAGCAGGCGGGTACAGGCGCTCTCCAGCACTTCGGCGTCGTTGCGCGCGCTGATCAAAATGTCGATCTGCGCCATCACCCCGCGCACCAGTTCCTGCTGGCGCTGGCGGCTTTCGCGCTCTTTGCGTTCGGCTTCGGCCAGTTGCAGACGATCGAGCCCGCGCCCCAGACTGCGCGCGAGTTCTTCGAGCAGATTGCGCTGATCTCGGGTGATGCGCGCGTGGCTGTCGCGGTAAATGCTGAACACCGCGTAGAGCCGGCTTTGCCGCAGCACGGGCAGGGCGGCCATGGTGCGCAGACCGAACTGCCTCATGCGCCCCACCCAGGGCACCAGCACTTGGGCGGATGTTTTGTCGTGCACATAAATGGGATCAGCGCCGCGCCAGACCCTGCCGAAAGGCCCCTGGCCGCTGGTCTGATCGGCATGGATGGAGAGCGACAAGCCGTCGAGATAGGCGGTCTTGCCGGCGGCGGCGAGCACCTTGGCCTGCCCGCTGCCATCGGGCTGGCCGATCCAGGCCAGTTGCATGCCTCCGGCGTCTGCGCTGATATCGCAGATGCGCTGGAACAGCGTGGTTTCATCCGGGGCTTCGGCCACCACCTGGTTGGCTTGCGCCAGCGCGGCATTGATCTGGGCCAGCCGGTGCTGGCGCTCCAAACTGCGGTTGATCAGCAAGCCGCCGAACAGTTGCATCAGCAGCAACAGCGCCCAGCCTGTCAGCATGGGCCAGGTCTGGCGCCACCACAGCCCGGTGAGCGCGCTGGCCGGCAGGCTGGTGAAGGCGACGACCGAATGCGCGCCCAGGCGTTGCCAGGCGCCCAGGGTGCTGGCGCCGCCGACCGACTGCACCGGCCCCAGAAAAGTGCCATGCGTCTGCTCGGGATGTGCGGTGATCAAGCGCGCGAGCACCCCGCGCGCCGGTGCTTTCTCCAGCGCGGCCCGGGTATGCGCTAGTGGCGCAGGAAGCCGCGCGAGCAGATGGCCGTCACTGCGCAGCAGGCCCACTGCCGGCACCCAGCGGCCTTTGCCGTCGAAGCCTGACAAAGTATGTTGAAGATTTTGCAGCGCCCGCTCCAGCCCCACATCGAAAATCAGCATGACCTCGGGACGTGATACGCCTTTGTGCAAGGTCAGCGCGCAGCGGGCCGGGGTGATGCGCTGCTTGGTATCCAGCGGATCGGGCTGCGCCAGGCCGATCTGAATACGGCCTGGCGCGGACAAGGCCTGCTGAAAACCCGGCGAGGCAGAAAAGGCGGCGCTGGCCTGCGGCGGCGCCGCACGGCTCGGTTGCAGTGCCAGCACATCGCCTGTTTGCGAGACCAGGGAAACGCCGTCGATGAACGGCATCAGCGCGCTCATCTCGCTCAGCCAGGGTGCAGGCAACTCCAGCAAGCCGGGGTTGTCGTGCAATTGTCGCTGCGCCACGGTGCAAGTGGTCTGAAGCTGGTCGTAGCGCTGATTCATCGCGTCGGCCCAGAACGCGGCCTCGCTTTGCAGAATCTGCTCGATGCCGTTGCGGTTGCGCTCCCAGCTCACCCAAAGCACCACGCCAATGGCCGCAGCCAGCAACAAATTGGCGATGAGCACTGCAATCAGGATGCGGCGTCGGTCGGTCTGGAAACGGGTGTTGTGAGGCATGCGATGAGCCGGTAAATACAGCCCGGCATTACAACACCACGCGCGCGGTGATCAAGGAGCCCCCGCCCGCGAAAAGAGGGGCAACTACGGAAAAAATGACAAAGCGCAGGGGGATCAGACGACAGATTTCAAATAAACGCCAGCCGCACAGCACCCCAGTGACGGCCGCCCACGTTCACCGGGCGCGAAAGCTCCTGCATGATCTCGCCGGTATCGCGGGCATAGACCTGCAGCAGATAGGGGTTGGTGTTTTGCGCGGCGGCCAGACCCACCGGGTCGTTGAACAGGCGCATGGAGCGGTTGCCCGCCAGGTCGGTGGCGTAGTCGCCGGTCAGCGGGCGGTCGAACACGCTGTTGTGCGCTGCGGCGTAGCCGTTGCGGTCCACCAGCAGCGTAAAACGGTATTGCTCGCTCTTGCCCAGCCAGGCATCTTCGATGGGCTGGATGCGGTTTTTGACGAATTCGGTGAAGGCCGTGCGGAATTTCTGCGGGTTGGTGCCGGGCACCGGCTCGTACTTTTCGTCCCACAGCGCCTGCTCGGTGAGCGCGCCGCTGGCCAGCGCCTGGCCAAGTGCGGTCTCGATCTCTTTGCAAACGGCGTCGAGGTCGCGCATCACCTGGCTGGTTTTCGAGGCGGTGACGAATTGCGTGGCCGCCTCGAACAAGGTCTGGCTGGCGTTGAGCGACTGCTGCACTTCATCGGCAATGCGCTCGCTGGTGGCGATGGTCTGGTTGGCGCTGGCCTGTACCGTGCTGGACAGTGCGGCAAACTGGCCGCTAATGGCGCGCACGGCGTCCACCTCGTGACCGAGCTGGGTGTAAACCTTGTTCACGCCGGAATTCATCGCCTCGATGTTGCTGGCGATGTCCTGGAAATTGGCCGACATGGCCGTGGCCAATGCTTTGCCGCTGTCCATCTGGTTGGCGAACTGCGTGGTCGATTGCGTGACCACCTGCAGGCTGCGGCTGACTTCTGCAGCGAAGGTGGCGATGCTTTGCACCGATTGCTGCGTGTTCATCGCCAGCTTGCGGATCTCTTCGGCCACCACGGCAAAACCGCGCCCGGCCTCGCCCACGCGGGCGGCTTCGATATTGGCGTTGAGCGCCAGCAGGCTGGTTTTTTGCGCGATGTCCTTGATGACCTGCGTGACCGCGGTGACTTGCGCAAAACCCTTGCCGAGCGCCTGAATTTCGGTCTGGTTCCGGCTTGTGGTCTGCGCCAGTTGCTCGAACACCGCATTGGCCTCATGCGCCTCGCGCGCACCGCGCGTGCTCAACAGGGTGATGCTTTGCGAATCGGCCCGCAACGCCTCGGTCTGGCCCTGCACCCCGACGATGCCGCGCACGAAGGTCTCCAGGCTTTCGCCCATGGCGCCGATGCGCTCGGTCTGCTCCTTCGCATGCCTTTGCGCGTGCTGCGTGGCGGTGCGCGCTTCGAAGCTGATGCGCGCAATGCCGTAGGCCACCCCGGTGGCGTTGTGCGTGGTGGTATCGACCAGATGCGTGACCAGGGCGAGAAATTCGTCCAGGCCCACGCCGCACCCTTGGGGCGCCGCTTGCCGCAGGTCCACCGGGCGCTGGGTGAGCAAGTGCTGCAGAAATTCCGCCGGGGAGGTGCTGCTGGTTTCTTCTGAGGACATGGTGGGCGTGGTATCCATCGGTCAATCCGCTTGAATGAAAAACGAGCGCGTTCAGGCGTGCGCGGCGATTGCCTTGCGGATGGTCTGCGCCAGTTCGTCGGCGACGAACTTCGCCACATAGGCATCGGCGCCCACACTGCGCGCGTGGTCTTCATTGGCCGAGCCCGACAGCGAGGAGTGGATGACCACCGGAATGTTCTTGAAGCGCTCGTCCTGCTTGATGTGGCGGGTGAGGGTGAAGCCGTCCATCTCGGGCATTTCCAGGTCGGTGAGCACGAGCTGCACCTTGTCTTCAACCCGCTTACCTTCGGCACGCGCCTCATTCGCCAGGGTTTGCAGGCGCTCCCAGGCTTCCTTGCCGGTTTTGGTGCTGACGAAGGGCGCGTTCAACGCCTGCAAGGCCTTCTCGATCTGCGTGCGAGCCACGAAAGAATCGTCAGCCGTGAGAATGACCGCGCCGGGCTTGAGCCCCAGCGCCGGGCCCATATTGTGGGTGTCTTTCACCTCATGCACGCGCGAGGGCAGGACGTCGCGCAGCACCTTTTCCACGTCGAGCACCAGCGCCAGCCGGGTGGTCTGATCGTCTTCCAGCCGGGCGATGCTGGTGACCATGCCGCCGACCGCATTGGCCTCGGCCGACAGCACCTTGCTCCATTCCAGCCGCACGATTTCTTCCACCTCTTCCACCGCGAAGCCCTGCACCGAGCGCTCGTACTCGGTGACCACCAGAATGTTCAGCCCGGTCTTGGGGACGCAGCCGACCACGGCCGGCAGATCGATGACGGGGATGATCTGGCCGCGGATATTGGCCACGCCCAGCACATGCTTGGGCGCACCGGGCATGACGGTGACCTGCGGCATCACCAGCGCCTCACGCACCTTGAACACGTTGATGCCGAACAGCTCGCGCCGCGACGATTGCGGCTCTTCGCCAAGGCGAAACAGCAGCAGTTCAAATTTGTTGGTGCCGGCGAGGTTGGAACGCTCGTCGACTTCTTGCAAGACGTTGGAATTCATGGTGGGGTCCTGTGGGCTGCAATGAATGAATCAGGGAATCTGGCGCATCAGCGCTTCCAGACGGTCGGTGATGGTGTCGCTCAAGGCTTCCAGCCGGGTAGCCAGCTCGGTGGTGCGCGCGGTGTTGTCGGTGCGGATGGCTTCGACCAGTGCCTGGCCGGTGCGGTGCACGTCCTGGTGAACGGAATCGACGCCGACAAAGCCGGCGTCGCTGCCGAAGTAGCCCGCCCCCGCGCCGAAGTACCACTTGCCGAAGAAGCAGCCGTGGAAATTCGACACATCCATATCGATCTTCTCTTGCTTCTGCGCCGCGGTGAGGAGCTGGCCGATCCACTGGTAGTGCATGGCCAGCGAAACCCGCAGGGTGACGGCGGTATCGGGCCATTTCGACACGGCGGTGACGCCGGTCTTGAGCTGCTCGCGCGAGGTGCGGATGAGGGTCATCATGGCCTCGAAGCGTTGCACCAGCACCTGCATCAGCGCGGCGGCCTGTTCGGCATCCTGCCGCTGGCGGTCGGCGTCGCTGACCAGTTGGCGCATCAGCCCGGTCTGCTCGGCGGTGACGGTGCGAACCTTGCCGAGCATGGATTTGACCTCGGCCAAGGTCTCGCCGGTATTGGTGACCAGCGCGCCGACGCGCTGCACCCGTTGCACCGAGCGGGCCATATCCACCCCGACATCGGACGACTGGTCGCGCAGGCTGTGGGTGAGGTCTTCGATTTCGTGGGTGATGCGGGCGGTCTTGCGCGCCAGGTTGCGCACCTCGTCGGCGACCACGGCAAAGCCGCGTCCATGCTCGCCGGCTCTAGCGGCTTCGATGGCGGCGTTCAGCGCCAGCAGATTGGTCTGCGAGGCGATTTCGCTGATGCCCGCAGTCAGCGCTTCCACCGAACGCACGGCATCGACAAAGCCGGTGAGCTTGGTTTCGGTGTTGGAAATGAAACGCGACACATCGGCCACTTCTTCAAGCGTGGTGGTGATGGCTTTTTCGCTGTGCTCGACTGAGGTATGGGTGGCTTCCACGCCGCTCTGTAGATCGTCGAGCTGGGTTTGCGCGGTGTGGGTTTGCAGTGCGGCGCTTTGCAGCCGTGCCGCCATATCGCCCACCCGCTGCGACAGGCCGTGGATGTCGTGATCGAAGCCGGCGGTGCGGCTTTCGGCGAACGCGAGCGACTGCGTGGTGGTGCGCAGCGCGTCCACGCCGTGCAGCAACATCTGCCGCACGCCGCCGAGCTTCTGCGCCCAATCGTCGGCGTCGATCAGGTCGATGTCGCGCAGCGCGCTATCGCCGCGGCCGCTGATCAAATCGAGCACGGCTTGCAGCACGCGCTCGCGGTCTTCGCGCACGCGCTCCAGTAACCCACCGGGGGGTGTGGCGACGACGGCTTGTGCCGCAGGAAGGTTGGCAATGTGCATCGCTGATGCGTCTTGCGGCCCATCAGAGCGGGTTGCGGCTTCCGGTGTGGCGAGTTCCATTTGGCGTCTCGGTTGTGAGTGGCGAGCGCTGGTTTCAGCCGGCCTTGCTCTGGCTCTCGATGGCTTCGCTCAGCACTTGCAGACGGTCGATGATCAGGTCTTCCTGATCGCTGAGTGAGCTGGAAAGACGCGCCACCTGATCGCGCTGACCGCCGTGCACGGCTTCGAGCAGTTGCTTCGCGGTGGCGTGAATCTGCGCATGCGGCGCTTCGAGCGCGCGGAAGGCGGAGAGGCCGCCAAACGTCGCCAGGCCCTGGCTGTCGTACCACTTGCCCAGACGGCAGTTGTGGTGATCGCTCACTTCCGTGGGGAGCTTGGCCTGTTTGTCTTTCGAGACTTCAGCCAGGATGTGATTGACAAAGTCTTTGTGATCTTCCTGCGCCGACTGCAGCATCATGCGCGTGGCGTTGCTCTGCATATTGCTGACCTGGTTGTTCATGCGCACCACGACCGACTGCACCAGATCGAGCTCCTTGCCCGAGCTGGCACTGGTGGTGGCGATGTCGTGCGCCTGCTGGCCGATGGCGGTGGTGTTTTCTTCCACCTCGGCGGTGGCGACCTGCACCCGGCGCGCCAGATTGCGCACCTCGTCGGCCACCACGGCGAAACCGCGGCCATGCTCGCCGGCGCGAGCAGCCTCGATGGCGGCGTTGAGCGCGAGCAGATTGGTCTGGTAAGAGATTTCGCGGATATTGCGCACGATGGCGCTGATGGCGTTGACCTGTTCTTGCAGGTGCGCCACCGCGGCGCCATTGCCGTTGATGGCGCGGCCCACATTGCCAATGGCGGTATCCACCGAGGTCATGGACTGGCCGATGTCGCCGGCCGCGCTGTTGAGGGTGCTGACCACTTCCTTGAGGCGGTCGCTCACGGCGCTGACGTCTTTGAGGTGTGACACATCGCGCCAGCTGGCGTGAAAGGCGATGACCTGGCCTTCCGGGTTGCGCACCGCAACGAACACCAGCGAGAACACCACTTTGCCCACGGGCATTTCCTGCACATGCTTGTCCAGGCTACCGTCGGCCAGACGTCGCAGGATGGCGCGGATGCGCTCCGGGTCTTTGTGGAATTGGTGAATGGAGTGGTGCAGGGCGTTGCGCACGTCGGCACCACGCAGCGCGCCGTTGAGCGTGGCGTGAAACCGCTCCATGGTTTCGCGCGCGGTGCGGTTCATGTAGAACACGCCGTTTTCCATGGCGGCGTCGGCCTCGGCCAGCATTTCCAGGCTGTCGAGCGGTTCCAGAGCTTGTTGCAGATAGTGGAGGGCGGTGGCGTCCATGA
>NZ_JBYCKI010000013.1:0-42177 GCF_057473305.1 Thiomonas sp. TH-17 | reverse complement strand
GCCCTCCCTGCTACGCCCGTTGCACGCAAAACACCGCTTCTGAAGCCAGCAGGCCGGGAGCGAATGTGATGCGACGGTTGTTGCGCACGCCGAAGGCGTCGACTACGCGCAGACCGCAGTGCGCAGCCAGACGCTCGAAGTCGGCATAGGTTGCCACGCGCAGATTCGGCGTGTTGTACCACTCGTAGGGCAACTCGGGCGTCACCGGCAGGCGGCCCGTCAGGATCTGCAGGCGGATGCTCCAGTGGGCGAAGTTGGCGAAGCTGAGTATGCCCAGCCGACCCACGCGTGCGGTTTCGCGCAACGCGTTTTCGGTGTGGCGCAGATTGGGCAAGGTGTCGATCTGCAGCACCACGTCAAAAGTGCCGTCGCCGAAAATCGACAGGCCCTGCTCCAGGTCGAACTGCAGCACGTCCACGCCTTTTTCGGCGGCGGCGATCAATTTTTCAGGGTTGATTTCAACGCCCAGCCCGCTGCAGTCGCGGGTATCGCGCAGATGTGCCAGCATGCGGCCATCGCCGCAACCCAGATCGAGCACGCGGCTGCCATGCGGCACCAGCTCGGCAATCACGCTTAGCGGAGTGCTCATTTGGAAAGCTCCTGCGCGATGCGGTCGAACCACGCGCGAACGACGCCGTGGTAGTGCGGGTGATCCATGAGAAAAGCGTCGTGGCCCTGCGGGGCATCGACTTCGGCATAGGTCACGGCGCGGCGGTTGGTCACCAGCGCCTGCACGATCTCGCGCGAGCGCAGCGGCGAGAAGCGCCAGTCGGTGGTGAAGCTCACCAGCAGAAAGCGCGCCTGCGCCGCCGCCAACCCCTGCGCCAGATCGCCGCCGGTGGCGCGCGCCGGGTCGAAGTAGTCGAGCGCGCGGGTGATGAGCAGATAGGAATTGGCGTCGAAGTAGCCGCTGAATTTGTCGCCCTGATACCGCAGATAGCTCTCAATTTCGAAGTCCACGCCAAAGCCGTAGCCCAGTGCGCCATTGCGCAACGCGCGGCCGAACTTGGCCGCCATGGCGTCGTCGCTGAGGTAGGTGATGTGCCCGATCATGCGCGCCACCGCCAGACCCTGTTTGGGAACGACGCCGTGCGCGTAGTAGTCGCCGCCGTGAAAGTCGGGGTCGGTGATGATGGCGCGGCGCGCCACCTCGTTGAAGGCGATGTTCTGCGCAGACAGGCTGGGCGCGGTGGCGATGGCCGCGCAGTGGGCCACGCGATCGGGGTGGCGCAGCGTCCAGCTCAGCGCCTGCATGCCGCCCAGGCTGCCGCCGATGACCGCGGCCAGGCGCTCGATGCCCAGCCGGTCGAGCAGCCGCGCCTGCGCGTCCACCCAGTCTTCGACCGTCACCACGGGGAAGCGGCTGCCCCAGGGCTGTCCCGTTGCGGGGTCGAGGCTCATCGGGCCGGTGGAGCCGAAGCACGAACCGGGGTTGTTGACGCACAGGACGAAAAAGCGTTCGGTATCCAGCGGTTTGCCGGGGCCGATCAGGTTGTCCCACCAGCCTACGCTCTTGGGGGCTCCCGCATGCATGCCGGCGGCGTGATGGCTGGCGTTGAGCGCATGACACACCAGAACGGCATTGCTGCGCGCGGCATTGAGCGTGCCGTAGGTTTCAAACATCAACTCGTAAGGCGGCAACTGCGCGCCACTCTGGAGCGGCAGCGGCTGCTCGAACGCCATGCGCTGCGGCGTGACGTCACCGAGGGCGGAGGGCGAAGCACTCATGGGTGTTCCTGAAAAAACAAAACCGGCGGCGCTGGCAATGCAGCGAAAACCGCCGGTGGTCTGCGCTGTTTTAGCGGTATTTATCAAGCGCCCGCAAGCCCAGGGCAAATCGGCGCGTGGGCCAGTATAGAAGCAAGCTGAAGGGCGGGGCGTCAGGCGTGGATGTGCTGACGCGACCAGTCGTGCGCAGTCGCTGCGCGCTCCAGGCTCTCGGGTGACAGGGCGTAGAGGCGGGCCAGTTGGTCACGGCTTATGCATTGCGCGGGTGCGCCCTCGGCAATGAAGCGCCCGGATTGCATCAGGATGACGCGGGAGGCGACGGCAAAAGCATGGTCCGGATGGTGGGTGGTAAACAGCACGCCGCGGCCATCGCTGCGCAGCTGGTTCAGCACTTCGAGCAGCCGCAGCTGGTTGCCGTAGTCCAGACTGCTGGCGGGCTCGTCGAGGAGCAGATAGGGGGCGTCTTGCGCCAATGCGCGGGCAATGAGCACCTGCTGACGCTGTCCGCCAGACAAGGCGGCGTAGCTGCGCGCAGCCAGCGCCTTGATCTCGAGCCGGGCAAGCACGGACTGCACGGCGGCGAAGTCTTCCGGCGCCGGACGTGCGATCAGGCCGCGTCCGGCGAGTCGGCCCATCATCACCACATCCAGCACGCTGTAGGCGAATACCAGGCGGTGCTGCTGGGGGACGTAGGCAATGCGGCGTGCGCGCGCTGGCTCGGACAACGCGGCCAAATCCAGGCCGTCAACGCGCACCGAACCTGCCTGTGGAGGATGGATGGCGCACAAGGTTTTGAGCAGCGTGGTCTTGCCGCAGCCATTGGGGCCGAGCAGGGCGACGGCTTCGCCCGGTGCGAGCCGCAGACTTACATTCTTGACCACCGGCTCCTGTCCATAGCCGGCATGGAGGTGTTCGACGTCGATCATGGTGCTCCCTTCAATCCGTCCAGCCTGCTGCCACCCGCCGCAATACCCACGCGAACACCGGCAGGCCGACCAGTGCGGTCAGAATGCCCAGGGGCAGTTCCACCGTGAACATGGTGCGCGCCGCATCGTCGAGGATCAGCACATAAAGTGCGCCGAGAAGCGCAGAAGCCGGTAGCACCCGCCGGTTATCCGCGCCCCAGATCAGCCGGGCGATCTGGGGAATCAGCAGCCCAACCCAGGCAATCATGCCGGCCAGGGTCACTGACAGCGTGCCCAGCAAAGTGGATAGGGCGATGATCAGCAGTCGCAGCTTGCGCACCGGCATGCCAAGCGTCGCGGCTTCCTCGTCGCCCATGCTGAGCACATTCAGCGCATGTCCGAGCATGACCAGCGCGGCAGTGGCGATCCACATCAATGGCGCTGTGAGCCAGACACGATTGGCGTCAATGCTCGAGAGCGTTCCCATCAGCCAATAGGTGATGGCCGGCAGCTGGTCGTAGGGGTCGGCCACATATTTGACGGCCGCCAGCAGCGCAGTAAAAAATGCGCCAGTGATCAGGCCAGCCAGCAACAGAACAATGATGCCGCCTTGCCCGACCATGCGGGCCAGCAGCAAGGTGATGCCCACGGCCAGCAGGCCGAAGACGAAGCTGCTGAATTGCACTTGCCACAACGTGTGGCCAATCAGAATGCCGAGCGCAGCGCCGAAAGCAGCTCCTGCCAGTCCGCCAAGCACTTCGGGCGAGGCCAGCGGATTGCGGAACAGTGACTGATAGGCCGCTCCGGACACCGCTAGCGCCGCGCCGATGCTGATCGCTGCGATCACCCGCGGTGCGCGCAGTTCGGTGATGACACTCCACAGATCCGATGGCGTGCCCGTCATGCCTTGCCATAGCCGCAGCGCCGCCTCAAATGGCGAAGGCTGGTAACGCCCCAGCAGCAAAGAAAATGAGGCGACCACAATCAGTGCAACGAGCAGCCAGCCGATCGCCTTCATAGGCCGGTGGCGTGCACAGGCGGCGCTGTTGCAAGCATGGGCATTACGTCGCCCAGAAGGCGGCGCATTTGCTCGATCTGCAAGGTCGGCAGTTCGTGCATGGGGTTGAACGCTAGGCGTGGCACACAGCGCTGCAATAGCAGGTCGCGCAACTGGGTGGCGCACTCCGACGGCGTTCCCACAATCATGCGCGCCAGGCTCTCGGCCTCGTCCATCTCGGCTAGGGGGCCGCGAAATCCCACCTTCCACTGCGATTGCTTGCTTGCGCGAAAGCTGGCCAGCCAGGACAGGGCATGCCGACGGGCAGCCGCGCCGTCATCGTCGATCCACAGACCGCGGGCGAGCACCGCGTCAGCCGGCTGTCTGGCGGCGACTCCCCAGTTGATGGCCTGTGCGTCATACATATCCAGCGGCCAAAACTGTGCGCTCATCCAACCCAGGCCGCGCTGCGCGGCCCAGGCCAGGGTGTCAGGTTCCCGGCTGGCAATGAACAACGGCACAGGCAGATGCGGCGGAGGCTGCAGGGCAGGCATGGCTGGAGCCGCATCTGGCGCAGGCGACAAATGGTTGAGCATTGCATCGACCACGGCCTGCATCTCGGCCCGCGCCGCATCGCTGCCCCAGCCGAAGGTGCGCTTTTGCGCCTCGAACGGCCCGCCTTTGGCAAAACCGATGGCGATGCGGCCCGGCGCCAGGTTGGACAGCAGCGCGATCTCCTCGGCCAAAAGCGCCGGGTTGCGACCCGCGGGCAGCACCGCCGCTACGCCGAGTTGAATGCGCTGCGTGTGCGCGGCCCAATGCGACAGCATCAGCAAGGGCGAGGCGCTCAGGCTTTGCGGGTCGAAATGGTGCTCGGTGACCCAGACCGCCTCCACGCCAGCAGCCTCCAGATCGGCGACCAGCGCCGCGCGGCTAGCCAGAAACGCAGGGATGGCTTCGCCGCCTGAGGGCTGCATGTGCAGCATCATGCCGATCTGCGGCAGGGCATAGGCTTGCATGGCTCAGTACTTGGTTGGGTAATCGGCGGCTTTGGGCCGCACAATCGCATCGGCTTGCGCGGGCGTCAGCTTGTGGTTGAGAAACAGCGCAAAAAACTGCTGGGTGCGTGCGATGATGGGCTGGCGAAAGGCCGCCTGATACTCCGCTGGAAACACCCGGCTCGCCAGCCAGGGTGCGGCGATGAAACGCATGAACGAAGGGGGGCGGTCGAGCCAGCGAAATGGCACTTGCGGTGCAAACAGCACATGCCCGTCGCGTACCGCGCGCAGCAGCTTCCAGCGCGGTTCCGTTTGGATGGCGCGCATGGCCGGGCCGTCCTGGGTCACAATCCAGTCGGGGTCGCTGGCCATGATCTGCTCGAAGCTCACCTGCACCATGCCAAAGCGGCTGTTGTCGGCGCAATGAATGGCGTTGTGCGCGCCGATGGCGTCGATCACCTCGGCGTGAATCGAGCCGCTGCACTCGCTGGCCAGGCCGTCTTCGCCCTCTGCGTAGTAGATACGCACCGGCTTGTGCTGTGCCACGCGCTTGCGCAAGGCGGCCAGCTCGTCCAGCGAGGTCTGCGCGGCAGCGGCCAGCGCATCGCCACGCGCTGCGATGCCCAGCGCCTGCCCCACCTGCCGGAACGCTGCGGGGTAGTCGGCCAGGGTGTCGAGCTTGACCGGGCAGAGCGGCATTCCGATTTTTCGCATGGCCTCGGTGCTGGCCTGCGCGCCCACGGTGGCTCCTGAGATCAGCGCCAGTGTGGGATGTACGCGCAGCACCTGTTCCAGATTGGCCGTTTTGCCTTGTCCGAACCAGCCCCCAAGCACGGGAAGATCCAGGACGTTTTTTGGCAGGATTTGCGCGGCCTGCTTGCTCCACGAAAAGTTCAGCCCGGCCATGCGGTCTGGCGCCAGTGACAGCAGCAAATAGTTGTTGACTGGGCTGCTGCCATACACGGGGCCGCTGGGGGCGCTGGGGCAGGCCTGCGGAGTCTGGGCCTGGGCGAGTGCGCTGGTGGCGACGAGCGCACCGCATAGCAAGACGCAGCGCAGCCTGTTCATAGCTTGTATTGGAGTTGCACCCGCAGTTCGCGTCCGGGCATGGGGAAGCCTTCGCTCAATTCATAGTTGCGGTCGAAGGCGTTGTTCAGATTGGTGTAGAGGGTCAGTCGCGGGGTCAGGCGTTGCGCCCAGCGCAGGTTGACCACGGCGAAACCGGCCACCGGCTGCAGACCGTTGGTCGTGGTCTGGCGACTGCTCGCCGCCTGCACATGCGCGGACAGCGTGGTGGCTTCGCCGGGGAGCCAGGAGATGCCGACATCGGCCCAGTTGCGCGGCGCGCCTGTGGCCACGAGGCCCGGCGAGCCTAGCGTGGCATCAAGATAGCTGTAAGCCACGGAGGCGATCCAGGCGTTTCCGATGGGCGCCTGCACGCTCAGATCCAAACCCCTGTTGGCCGCAGTGCCGACGTTTTGCGCTTGCTTCACGCCGGGTGTGCTGGTTGCAACGCTTTCAATCGCATCCTTGATCGAGTCCCAGTAGAGGGAGACGTCGTATTTCACTCCGCCCAGCGCTACCCCCGAGACGCCCAACTCACGGTTGAGCGCCTGCTCGGGGCCGAGCGCCGGGTTGGGGATGGCTTGGCCGAGACGATACGAGTACACCTCCTTGATGCTGGGAAATCGCGTTTTCTGCCCGATTCCCGCGCGCAGCTCGGTGTGCATGGAGAGCTTATGCCGCCAGACGATCTGCGCGTTGTTCGCTCCCACTTGCGGGCTGGCCTGCATCGGCCCGATCTGAGTCTGCGCCTGGTTGGTGTATTGCTCGGCCTGGTTGAACTGGTGCTCATCGCGCCGATAGCCGAAAGTGAGAGTGTCTGCCGCTGTGGGCTTGTAGGCGTTTTCAAAGCCCAGTGCATAGATGCGCGCCTCGAAATGCAGCCAGGGCGTGGCATAAGGCTGGGCCTGGGTGGCGAGGTTGGATTCGCGGTGCACGTCCTGCTTGTAGAAGCCGGCAATCTTCAGAAAATTTTGCGCGCCCAGCGGCTGGCCGAGCTCGACCGTGGCGCCGTTGGAAAAATCGCGGTACTTGCTGTTGAAGGCGTAGCGCTTCTTGGTGGTGTCGTAGCTGGCGTTGTCGAACGAGATCAGTTCGTTGTCGAAGGTGTCGTGGTACAGCCGGGTCTTGAGGTAACCCGCGCCGATCGCGGTATTGCCGATGAAGTACAGGCTCTGCTTGTTCCACTGCGGCCATTGCCAATAGCGCACGGGTTGGCCGGTCACCTTTGTGTTGCCGGTGTAGGGCGGCGAGTCTTTATCGGAGTTGACGGTGTAGAGGCCCAGCGCGTATTCATCGGTGGCGTTCGGTGTGAAGCCCAGCTTCAGATTGGCGTTGATGTCGTGGCTGGATGCATTGAGCCGGTCGCCAGAGGGTTGCGCAGCCACCGGCTTGAAGTTGCCCGACAGGGGAAAGCCGTTGCGACTGGCGCTGGCCACGCCGCCCTGCACATACCAGCGGCTGTCGATGCGGCTGCCCAGCTGCACCGAGAGGTCGTTGCCGTAGAGCTTGTGCGGATTGGCGGTGAGGCCGCCTGTGATCGTGCCTTCGAGCTTTTTGGCGGGCGCCTGCGTGACGATATTGATCGAGCCGCCCATATTGTTCGGCCCGTACATCAGCGAGCCCAGGCCCTTGGTCACGACGATCTGCGAAATGCCCGGCGTCAGCAGGCGCGACAGATCGACGTTGCCGTCATATGGCACATAAATCGGAATGCCGTCGATATTGAGCGTGGTCTGGCGGGAGTCGAACCCCCGGATGTTCACCTGCGTTTCGCCGCGCTGGCCCATGCTCACCGGCGTCACCCCGGGCAGATCGGACAGCGCCTCGCCCACATTGAGCGCACCACGGTCGAGCATCTGCTGTTGCGTCACCACACTGCTGCTCGTGCCGCCGGGGGGCGGTGCAGAGACCGCAGTGGTCTGCACATCCACCTCCCCGAGCTGAAACACCGGCTGCGCACTCTGTGGCGACGTTTGCGCCACGGCCAATCCGGCATGCAGACAGGCCGCCAGCGGTAACAGCAGGGGACGAACCGCAGCTAGAGGACGCTGATTTCGAGCGGGGTGAAAAAAACGCATGGCTTGTTCTCCAGGGAGATGAGAAATATGATGATCAAAGTATTCACGTGAATATAACGAACTTTGTCCAAACGCCCATCATGTCTACTTCAGAATTGCTGCCCATCAAGCATTCCTCCACGAGTGGCTCGCAAGCTGCATGGGGGCCTGCGATCGAGCGTATCGCCGTGCTGGGCGCATCCGATGTGGGAACCGCCGTGGCGCATGCGCTGCATCATCAGGGCTGTGCCGTCCTGCTGGTCGAGTCGGCGCAACCCACGGCCCCGCGCCGCGGAATGTGCTGGGCGGACGCGGTGTTCGACGGCGTTGCCACCACTGCCGGGTTGAGCGCGATCCGGGTGTTTTATCCGGACGAGGCCTGGCAGGCTTTCCAGCAGAACGCCTGGCTGCCGCTGGTGGTCGATCCGGATCTGCGGTCATGGCTGGACGACCTTGACATCGGCACCTTGGTGGATGCGCGGCTGCGCAAGCATGTGGCAGATCGGCCCGACCTGCGCAAGCTGGCCGCGAGGTCGGTCGGAATCGGCCCGGGATATACAGCAGGATACAATGCAAGCTACGCCGTCGAATCCGCCTGGGGCGACGATCTGGGTTGCGTCATCCGCAGCGGACCAACGCGTGCGCTGGCCGGTGAACCGCGGCCCATCCTTGGCGCCGGGCGTGAGCGCCTGATCTATGCGCCCGCGGCGGGGGTGTTTCTGACCAACAGGCAGATTGGCGAGCAGGTGGGTGCAGGCGAGGAGATCGGTCTGATTCAGGCACCGCAAGGCGAGCGTGTCTTTTTGCAGGCGCCGCTGTCGGGCGTACTGCGCGGACTGACCCGTCCCGGCGTACAAGTACAGACAAAAACCAAGTTGGCGGAAGTCGATCCGCGCAACGACCCGGCGTTGTGTTTCGGTCTGGGCGAGCGCCCCATGCGCATCGCGCAAGGCGTGGTGCAGGCTGTGAACGAGCTGGGTCTCCAGAGCGCTGCCGGGCCTGCTTGCTGAGGCAGGCTGCATGCCGAAGCGGGCAGGCAGCCTGCTTCCTCTTCCCTTACAACGAACCCTTCGCTCCCGCGCGCATGATGCTCATCAACATCTTTCCCACCTCGTCCGCCTTGGTGCGCAGCGGCGAACCCTCGGGCACGCTGTCGATCAGCGGTTGCAGGTTCATCATCACCAGCCAATACCGCTTGTTCTCATCTTCAACCAAAGTGATGCGGCAGGGCAGGTAGGCGGCGAAGTCGATGCTGCCATCCACCCCTTCCACCATTTGCACGGCCGTAAGCGGGTTGCAGAACAGAAACACACGGATCAGACGCTGGGGCTTGCCGGTCATGGCCTGCACCTGCGCAGACAAAGGCAGATCGCCCACTTCCTTCATATTGAGCAGATTGGCGCGCAACTGCATGGACTGCACACAGTCCTGCGCACTTACGCCCTTGGAAAGCGGCATGCGCACCACGGGCGCGTTTGATGAACTGGGCATGGCGGCCGACGCCGCAGGCAGGGCGCCCCAGGCCTTTTCCGACCCGAACAACGCCGCAAAGAACCCGATGGCTTCACGTCTTTTCATGGAGGCGCCTCTTGGAGGTGGAACAGCACTTGACAGGAAAACAAGGATAGCAATATATTTCAAAAAACATAACGAAGCAAGTTGCCGCTTTGCGGCGACCGCTGAGCTGGAAGTCAGTTTCTTTCTGTAATTTCATAGTTATAAGGAGATGTTCTCCGATTGATTCGGGTAATATTCGTGCACTGCTCTTGCCTTGAATGATCTCTTCATTCAATTCATTGGCATACATCGACTTGGCTTACCGACCCCTTTCCGGAGCACACCATCATGCAAACCAGCGCACGCAATCATCTTCAAGGCACCATTCACGCGGTCCACGACGGCGCGGTGAATACAGAAGTCGTTCTCGATATCGGCGGCGGCCATCATCTGGTGGCGATCGTCACCAAAGACAGCGCACATCGCCTCGGCCTGGCGGCGGGCAAAAAGGCCTGGGCCTTGATCAAGGCGTCCTGGCCCATTCTGGTAAAAGGCGCTGCGCCGCAGACCTCGGCGCGCAACACCCTGTGCGGCACGGTGAAATCCATCAGCACGGGCGCAGTGAATACCGAAGTGGTGCTCGCCTTGAACGGCGGCGCCGAACTGGTGGTGATGATCACCACCGGCAGTGAAAAAACGCTGGGCCTCAAGACTGGCGACGCCGTGTGCGCGCTGGTCAAGGCCACCCATGTCATCCTCGGGGTGGACTAAGCGTCCCATCTCGCTTGTCGGCTCCCGGCTTTGCCGTGGAGCCGATTTTTTATATCCCTTGTAACTAAACCTGACGGAGAGAACATGAACCGATTGGCTCGAACCCTGCGCCGCGTCGCGCTGCTGCTTGCTTTGCCGTTTGCCATGAGCGCTGCTGCGCAGGCGGACACGCTGACCGTGGCCGTGGCGGCCAACTTCAAGAAGCCGGCCGAGGAAATCGGCGTTGCGTTCAAGGCCAAGACCGGTATTGAGGTGAAGTACGCCTTTGGCGCGACCGGGCAGTTCGCGGCACAAATCCGCAACGGCGCACCCTTTGACATCCTGCTGGCCGCCGACGACACCACGGCGCCCAAACTGGCCAAGGACGGCTTCGCGCTTTTGGCCACTAACTTCATTTACGCGCGTGGCACACTGGTGCTCTACAGCACGACACTGCCGGTCAAGGAGCAGGGCGAGGCTATTTTGCGCAAAGGCGACTTCGCTCACCTCTCCATCGCCAATCCCAAAACCGCGCCCTACGGCGCTGCGGCCATCGAGGCGATGACCAAGATGGGCCTGTATGACAGCCTCAAGCCCAGGATCGTCGAAGGCGCCAATATCGGGCAAACCTTCGATTTCGTCGCCACCGGAAACGCGCAGGTCGGCTTCGTCGCCCTGTCGCAGGCCATCGGCTCGGGCAAGGGCCAATGGTGGGTGACGCCGCAAGCCGACTACGCGCCCATCGACCAGAGCGCCATCGTGCTCAAGCCGGGCGAAAACAAGGCGGACGTGAAGGCCTTTCTCGATTTTCTGCGCGGCCCCGAGGCGCGCACGGTGATCGAGAAATACGGCTACACCATTCCGCAATAACTCCCTCCTGGATCGTCCGTGACCCTGCTCGGTCATCCGCTGGACCTCGCGCCGCTGTGGCTGACGCTGCAGGTGGCGGGCATTTCCACCGCCATCCTGCTGGTTCCGGGCGTGGCGCTGGCCTGGTGGCTGGCCCACTGGCGCTCGCCCTTGCGCGCTGTCGTCGAAGCGGTGGTTGCGCTGCCGCTGGTGCTGCCGCCCGTGGTGCTGGGGTTTTATCTGCTGATGTTTCTCAACCCGCAGGGCTGGGTGACGCAAACCCTGCACAGCCTGGGCTATGAGGGACAACTCACCTTCAACAAGATCGGACTGATCATCGGGTCGGTGGTGTATTCGCTGCCCTTCATGGTGCAGCCGCTGCTGCGCGCGTTCGAGGCGCTGCCAAGCAACCTGCTCGACGCGGCGGCCACGCTGCGCGCAGGATGGTGGGATCGGTTCTTCAACGTGGCGCTGCCGCTGTCGCGCGGCGGCCTCATCGTCGCCCTCACGCTGACATTCGCGCACACCGTGGGCGAGTTCGGCGTGGTGCTGATGGTGGGGGGCAACATCCCGGATAAAACCCGCGTGGTGTCGATCGACATCTACAACCACGTTGAGGCGATGGAATATGCGCAGGCGCACATTCTCTCGGGGCTGATGCTGGTGTTCGCCATCATCGTGCTCACCATCGTTTATGGCCTGTACCGCCACGGCAACCGGGAGAGCGCATGAGTGCAAATGGCACGAATGGCGCCGCCACACCGCACCTCAGCGGTCATCTGCAGGCGCGACTCGGCGCCTTCACGCTCGACACCGGAGAATTTTCCTGGCCGCTCGACGGCATTACGGCGATTTTCGGGCGCTCTGGCTGCGGCAAAAGCACGCTGCTACGCGCTGTTGCCGGACTGATTGCGCACATGCACGGCAACCTGAGCGTCGGCAACGCGCAATGGTTGTCCGGTTCCAAACAGACCCCGGCGCCGCAGCGTGATGTGGGCTATGTGTTCCAGGACGCGGCGCTCTTTCCGCATCTATCGGTGCGCGGCAATCTGCAGTTCGCTGCGCGGCGCGCACCCGTCGGTGCGGCGCCCGACTCCATTGAGCGGGTGGCGGGGGATGTGGGCATCGCAGCCTTGCTCGACCGGCGCATCGCGGCCTTATCGGGCGGAGAGAAGCAGCGGGTGGCCATCGCTCGCGCCCTGCTGTCGCGGCCGCGCCTGCTGCTGCTCGATGAGCCGATGGCTGCGCTCGACTGGCGGGCCAAGGATGAACTGATCGACCTCATTGCGCGACTGGCCCGCACACAGCGCCTGCCGATGTTGCTGGTGAGCCACGCACCCGAGGAAATCGAGCGGCTGGCGCAACGGGTCGTCTTCATGGAGGCCGGACGCATCGTGCGCATCGAGGCGCTGCACGAGGCGCTCATGCGTCCGGATTCGCCGCTTTTTGATCGTCTTGGCCCGGTGGCGGTGCTCGAAGGCGCGGTGCGTCCTCTGTCGGAGGGGTTGGCGCAGATGCAGATCGACGGTCATACGCTCACTTTTCCTGGCGCTGCGATCGAGGGCGCAGCGCGTCTGCGAATTTATGCGCGAGACGTGGCGTTGTCGCGCACCGAACCGCAGGGCATCAGCATCCTCAACCATCTGCCCGTGCGGCTTGACAACCTTCATCCCAGCCGCCCAGGGCATGTCATGGTGCGGCTCAAACTCGCAGACGGCCAGGGCCTGTGGAGCGAAATTACCCAACGAGCCTGTGATGCGCTGGCGCTTTCGCCGGGCGATGCGCTGATCGCGCTGATCAAGACCGCGTCGGTGGAGCGTTGAACATGCAGTCGCAACAGGACGTCTCCCGGCCGCTGACCTGCAGCTTCGCATGCGCCGTCAAGGCGCTGGGACTGAGCCTGCTCATCGGCGTGCTGGGCGGGCTTATCGGCCTGGGCGGCGCCGAATTCCGCCTGCCGGTGCTGATCGGCGTTTTCGGCCTGGTGTCGTTGGAGGCGGTCATCGCCAACAAGGCTTTGAGCCTGCTGGTGGTCAGCGTGGCGGTGCTGTCGCGTTTGCCCGCCGTGGGGCTGGAACAACTCTGGCCGCATCGCGACGTGGTCATCAATCTGCTCGCGGGCAGCCTGGCGGGCGCCTGGTGGGCGGCGGGCTGGGCCATGCGTCTGAGTCGGCGCACCCTTGAAGCGGTGCTGTTCGGCCTGCTGGTGTTCCTGGCTTGCGCCATGGCGCTGGAGCAGATATTTGGCCTACAGGCCCTGCCGGCCTTGCAGCAGGTGCTGCCCATTTGGGCGCATATTGCTGTTGCGATGATGGTCGGCCTGGTGATCGGCATGATCGCTGCAGTCATGGGTGTGGCGGGAGGCGAGTTGCTGATTCCCGCTATCGTGCTGCTGTGGGGGGTGGACGTGAAGCTGGCGGGCAGCCTGTCGCTGCTCATCAGCCTGCCGACCATGGTCGTGGGCTTCGCCCGCTACCGCGAGAGTGCGGCGTTTCGGGTGCTGAGGCAGCGGCACATCTTGCTGGTGCTTATGGCGGTCGGCTCGCTGTTTGGCGCGGTGCTGGGCGGGCTGCTCGTGGGCGTTGTGCCCACGCAAGGCCTGGGCCCTTTGCTATCCGCAGTGCTGGCGTTTTCGGCCTGGAAGGTCTTTCGCCACAGCAGACAGGCCTAGCCGCCTGCCAAATTTGCTTTTTCTCATCCAAGAAAGTTACGTATGTCCGTCTCAAGCACCTCCTTGCTATCGCGCCGCCATCTGCTGCGCTTGTCGCTGCTGGTCGCCGCCCTTCCTTTGCCGCGCGCCTTTGCTGCCGCTGCCACCCCTTTGCTGCTGATGGCCGGTGCGGGCTACAAGCGTCCGGTGGAGGTGTTGTGTGCCGACTTCACCCGGGAGACAGGCATCGTGGTGGAGCGCAGCTATGGCAATCTGGAGCAGATTTTTGCCCAGGTGCGCGCCAGCGGCCGGGTGGACGTGCTGATCGGCGATGCTGATTTCATCGACCATGCGCACGGCCTGAACCTGCCGCAGCGCGAGACGCTCGGCCAGGGCAAGCTCGTGCTGGCGTGGCGACGCAAGCTGATGGGACGGCGCAGCCCCGAGCCCATCACCGATCCGGTGCGCGACCTGCTGGAGATGCAGTCCATCACCCTGCCCAATCCCAAGCAGGCGATCTATGGCCGCGCTGCGAAGCAGTGGCTCGAAGCCAAGGGCCTGTGGGCGCCGCTGCAGGACAAGCTCAAGATCGTGCAGACCGTGCCGCAAGTCAGCGCCTACCTCACCTCGGGGCAGATCGACGCCGGTTTTCTCAACCTCACCGAGGTGCTGGCGGTCAAGGGGCAGCTTGGCGGCTACATCGAACTGCAGCCGGGGGCCGACAGCTACGCGCCCATCGACATCGTCGCCGCCTTCCCTGCGGAGGGCGCGCAGCCCGGCGCTGCGGCCAGCCGCGCTCGATTCCTGCAATTCCTGCAAAGCCCCGAAGCGCATGGCATCCTGCGCAAGGCCGGGCTTTGACAACACCGGCTTTGACAACACCGCATGTCTGCTTTCACCCCTGATGCCTGGGCGGCGCTGTGGCTGAGCACCAAGATCGCCCTGCTGGCCCTGCCCGCCTACGCCGTGGCCGCCGTGCTGCTGTGCTACGCGCTGCAGTTTGGCCTGCGGCGCCCGGCCTGGCTGGACGCGGCGGTCACCATTCCGCTGGTGTTTCCGCCGGTGGTCATCGGCTTCGGCCTGCTCTGGCTGCTGGGACGCGAGAGTTTGCCGGGCCGGGCGCTGGAGGCCGTCGGCATCCAGTTCGTTTTCACCTTTCCGGGCCTGCTGCTGGCGGCCTTCATCGCCGGGCTGCCTCTGGCCGTCAAAACCTTGCAGACTGCACTGCAGACGCATCCCAGGGTCTGGCACGAGGTGGCGCTCACCCTCGGGCGCGGGCCGCGCAATGTGTACCTCACCATGCATCTGCCCATCGCCCTGCCCGCGCTGCTGGGCGGGCTGCTGCTGGCCCTGGCGCGCGGCATGGGCGAGGTGGGCATCTCGCTCATGCTCGGCGGCAACATCCTCGGCCGCACCGAAACCCTGTCTCTGGCGATTTTTAACACCGTGACCACCGGCGACTATGCCCAGGCCGGGGTGCTCAGCGCCCTGCTGGGCGGACTCAGCCTGCTGCTGTTTGTCGCCGTGCGATTTCTGCAAAACATGGAGCTAGCCAAGCATGATGTATTTCACCCAAGCCGACATCGACCAGATCATCCTCGAAGACCTGCCGCTGCATGACGAAACCACGCGGGCGCTGGCCCTGCCCGATGCACCCGGCCATCTGACCTATTCCGCGCGGCAGCACGGCGTGCTCGCGGGCATGGCGCCGCTGCTGCGTCTGGCGCAGTCGCTCGGGCTGCGCGCCGAGCCGCTGGCGGCGGACGGTGACGCGACCGCACCGGGGCAGGCTGTGCTGCGCCTGCATGGCAACGCCCATGCGCTGCACATCGCCTGGAAGCAGGGCATGAACTTGCTCGAGTATCTGGGCGGCATTGCCAGCGCCACGCAGCAGATGGTCAAGGCGGCCCGCGCGGGCAATCCGCGCATTCAGGTGGCGGGCACGCGCAAGGCGCATCCCGGCGCCCGCAAGCTGCAGCACTACGCCGTGCTGTGCGGCGGTGGCATGGTGCACCGCGCGGGGTTGTCGGAAACCATCCTCGTGTTCGCTCAGCACCGCGCCTTTCTGCCGGGGCTGGATGCGGCGCAACTGGTGGCGCGCGCCAAGGCGCACAGCCCGGAAAAATTCGTGCTCATCGAGGCCGAAAGCGCCGACGATGCCCTCGCCGCTTGTCGCGCGGGCGCGGATGGCGTGCAACTCGACAAAATGTCGCCCGAGCAACTCACCGAGCTGGCGCCCCGGCTGCGTGCGTTGCAGCCCCGGCTGACCCTCAACGCGGCGGGCGGCATCCGCCCCGACAATGCGGCGCAATACGCCGCCAGCGGCGTGGACATTCTGGTGACTTCCAGCCTGTACAACGCCAAGGCGGCCGACTTCGGCGCGACGATGCAGGCGAACTGACCCCTTGGATCAAGACGGAGAGGGTGTGGACGAATCCGCCACGCCGCAATCATTCATACCGTCTGATGCGGCGTTCGCCCGGCCGGGGCGCGTCGTCGCCAGGCTTTTTCGGCTTCAACCGCACCGAACACCACGGCGGCGCAGAGCAGGCTCAGCGCGAGTTCTCCGGTCGACAGCGCCTGGGTGTGAAACACGGATTGCAGCGCGGGCGTATACACCACGGCCAGCTGCAACACGAAGGTCAGCGTCACCGCGCCCAGCAGGGGCAGATTGCTGCGCAGCCCCAGCGTGAACAGCGAGTCGCGCTCGGAGCGGATGGCCAGCACATGCGCCATCTGCGTGAAGGTCAGCACCACGAAAACCAGAGTCTGCGCATGCGGATTGCCTTGTGCATAGGCCCAGGCCTGCACGCCCAGACAGAGCCCGCCGATCAGCAGTCCGACCCACAGTGCGTGCTGCCATAAGCCCTGCGCGAAAACGCTTTCATCCGGCGCGCGCGACGGCCGCTGCATCACCCCGCGCTCGGCGGGCTCTGCGGCCAGCGCCAGGCCGGGCAGGCCGTCGGTAACCAGATTGATCCACAGAATGTGGATGGGCAGCAGCGGCACGGGCAGGCCCAGAAACGGGGCGAGAAACAGCGTCCAGATCTCGCCGGAGTTGCTGGTCATGGTGTAGCGCACGAACTTGCGGATGTTGTCGTAGATGCGCCGGCCTTCGCGCACGGCGGCCACGATGGTGGCGAAGTTGTCGTCGAGCAGCACCAGGCTGGCAGCTTCGCGCGCCACGTCGGTGCCGCCCCGGCCCATGGCCACGCCGATGTCGGCAGCGCGCAGCGCCGGTGCATCGTTCACGCCATCGCCGGTCATGGCGACGAACTGGCCGCGCTGCTGCAGCGCCCGCACGATGCGGATTTTCTGCGCCGGGTCGGTGCGGGCATAGACGCGCACCTCCTCCACCACGGCGGCCAGCGCCGCGTCGTCGAGCGTAGCCAGCTCGGCGCCGGTGAGCACGCGGCTGTGCGCGCTGGCGATGCCCAGATCGCGGGCGATGGCCAAAGCCGTCGCCGGGTGATCGCCGGTAATCATCACCGGGACGATGCCCGCAGTGAGGCACTGCGCCACCGAATCCCGGGCCTCGGTTCGCGGTGGGTCGATCAGGCCGATCAGGCCGACGAGGGTGAGCCCGGTTTCAAGGGCGTCAACGGTGGGGGCGGCAGTCCATTCGCGCTGCGCCACGGCCAGCACGCGCATGCCCTGCGCCGCCAGCGCCTGCGCCGCGTCAAGCACGCGCTCGGCCTCGACCGGCTGGCGGCCTTGCGCGGTCAGTACGTCCTGGCACAGAGGCAGCACCGCCTCTGGCGCGCCTTTGGTGTAGCCGCGCCAGACGGCGGCCTGCGCAGCATGATGCACCGTGGTCATGCGTTTGCGCTCGGCGTCGAAAGGCAGCTCGCTCTGGCGCGGACACTGCCGCCGCAGCGCCAGCACGTCCAAGCCTTCGGCCTGGGCCTGATCGAGCAGCGCGGTTTCTGTCGGGTCGCCCTGCCACTGGCCGCTGGCCGGCGCTGCGTGGGCGTCGTTGCACAGCGCCGCTGCCGTCCACAGCATCGAGCTTGGCAGTTCGCCCCAAGTCTGCCCCTGCTGCACCTGCATGCGGTTGAGGGTGAGTGTGCCAGTCTTGTCGGAACAGATGGTGGTGACCGAACCCAGGGTTTCCACCGCGGGCAGCTTGCGCACCAGCGCGTTGTGCCGCGCCATGGCGCGGGCGCCCAGCGCCAACAGCACCGTGACCACCGCAGGCAGTGCCTCGGGTATGGCGGCGACCGCCAGACTGATGGCCGTCAGCGCCATGAGCAAGACCGGCTCGCCGCGCAACACGCCAGTGGCGAAGATCACCACGCAGATCGCCAGCACTGCCAGCGACAGCCGCTTGCCGAATGCGGCCAGGCGCCGTTGCAGCGGCGTGCTGCGATCGCCCGCGGTCTGCATCAGCGCGGCAATGCGCCCCAACTGGCTGTGCCCGCCGGTGGCGACCACCAGGCCGACGCCGCGGCCGTTGGTGACCAGCGTGCCCTTGAAGGCCAGATTCAGCCGGTCGCCCAGGGCGAGATCGTCGCTCTGGGCAAGGGGGGCGGTGTGCTTTTGCACGTTGAGCGATTCGCCCGTCAACGCCGACTCGTCCACCCGTAGTTGCTCGGCTTCGATCAGCCGTAGATCGGCGGGCACGCCATCGCCGGCTTCGAGCAGCACCACATCGCCCGGAACCAGATCGCGCGCCTCGACGGCTTCGACCTGAGCGTTGCGTCGCACCCGCGCATGCGGCACGGCGAGCTGGCGCAGCGCCTGCATGGCGTGGTCGGCGCGCCATTCCTGCACCATGCCGATGACGGCGTTGAGCACCAGAATCACCAGTATGGCGACGGTATCGGCCAGCTCTCCCACCAGCCCCGAGAGGACGGCCGCGCCCAGCAGTACCAGAATCATGAAGTCGCGGAACTGGTCGATCAACCGCCGCATCCATCCACGCGGTGCGGTTTCCGGAAGACTGTTGCGGCCATGCTTTTCCAGGCGAGCCTGCACCTCGGGAGGGCTCAGGCCGCGGTCGGGACGCACCTCAAGCGCCGCAGCAACAGCCTCCACACTCAAGGCATGAGGCGCAGCAAGGGGCGAGGGGTCATGCGCCATAAAGAAACACGATGTAGGTGTTGAGCAGATAAACCGCTGCCAGCGCAATGCTGATCCAGCCCACGGTTCGCAGCACCCGGTTTTCCGGGCGGTAGAACAGGCCGATCATCGCCAGGCCCGTCATCACCACCGCCGACAGCGCCGTGATGGCATGAAGCGACGACACATGCGCCAGCAGCACCCCCTGACGATACGCGACATCGTCGATGGCGATGATGACCACATTGAACAGGTTGCTGCCCAGCAGATTACCCACCGCCATGTCGAGCGCCCGCAGTTTGATCGCCGACAACGTGACCGCCAGCTCCGGCAGCGAAGTCGCCAGCGCGATGAACAGCGTGCCGATGAAACTGCGGTTCCATTGCAGCGCATCGGCCAACTGGGCGCCGGCAACCGGCAGCCACACCCCGGCGGCGGCCACCACCAACGCCGAGACCCCAAAACGCCACAGACTTTGCCTGACCGATGAAGCGCGCACGGCCTGCGCGGGCGAGTCGTGGCGTCGGGCGTTCGAGCCGGGGTGACCGCGCTCATGCTGAAACACCATGCGCAGGCCCACCAGATACAGCAGCACGATCACCGGGCTGTACAGGCCCACGCCCTCCACGGCCAGATGGCTGAAGCCGGGCGTATCCGCCAGCAGGATGTTCATAGCCACAAACCCCAGTATCACCACGCCAAACGCGCCCGAGAGCAGGTGCGACGAACTGGCCTTGCGATACAGCGGCTCGTCGCGCAGCACGAAATCGACCACCACCAGAAACCCGAGGTTGATCACGCAACTGCCCAGTGCGTCGCCCAGCGCGATATTGGGCGAGTTCGCCAGCGTGACGGCGCTGATGCCCGTCAACAGTTCAGGCAGCGAGGTGACCGAAGCCAGCATCGCCAGCCCCACCCAACTGCCGGTCAAGCCCCAGGCCAGCCCGATGCGCTCGCCTTCAACGGCCAGCCGGTATCCGGCCACCGAAATGGCAGCGGCGCACCCCAGAAATTGCACGAGGGGCCAGATCAGCGGGAGGTTCATGGGGTCTTGAAAATCGCTTCGGTCATTTCACCACACGACTATGACGTCTGGCCGCGCGGCGCCAGGCTTAGGCAACCGACAGGCACGGCAGATCGCCGCGGAGTGTCGTCGGCCACAACACCCTGCAACATCTGAACGCATCTGCTCACCGCGCCGCGCGCGGTCACGCCGCACAATCGGCCATATGCGCAGGTTGGCAGCCAAGCACCCCTGAGCACCCCTGCGTTTACTTGAGGAGACCGATCATGCAACGCCCGCTCGCCGCACCCGTAGTCGCTTGCACCTTGTTTGCCGCCACACTGGCATTTGGCGCCGCAAACGCTTCGGCGGCCACTGCGCCGCCGGGCAAGTTCACCGCCACCGCCAAAGTCTCGTCGATCGACGAGGCCGCTGCGCAAGGCGCGCAGATCTTCGCCAACGACACTTTCGGCACCAAGCAGACCTGGGTGCCGCCCAACGCCTTCAGCAGCCATGCCATGACCTGCGCCGCCTGCCATACCGATGGCGGCAAGACCGAAGGCACGACCCCGGCGGGCGCTCACCTGCCCAGCCTGATCGGAGCGGCGGCCAAATACCCCAAATACAAAGCCAAAAAACATGCCGTCTACACCCTGGAACGGCAGCTCGTGCACTGCGTGCGCGCCGGCATCATGGGCAAGCCGCCGGCCTACAACAGCCCCGAGATGATCGACCTCGTGGCCTATCTCACCCAGCTCTCCAAGGGCGCCACGATGGGGCAGCAATTCAAGTGATTCAGCTGAGTCAAATTCTCATCGGCGGCGCGCTCGCATGGGGGGCGGTTTCCGTCACGTGGGCCGCCTCGGCTTCCGACATGCAAAAACTGGCCGAGTCGCAGGGTTGTTTTTCGTGCCATGCCATCAACCACAATAAGGTCGGGCCGGCTTACACCGCGGTGGCGCAACGTTACGCTCACAACCCCAACGCCGCGGCCATTCTGCAAGACGCGATTCTCAACGGTCATCAAGGTACATGGGGCGTGATTCCGATGCCGGCTTACGCCCCGGACGGCTATCTGAATCCGCATCAGGCACTCGATCTGGCGAAATGGATTCTGAGCCTCAAGCCCGCGCCCTGAAAAGAGAACGCCCGGCAGGGCGTGGCGCTCATTTTTTCTTGTGACGATCCGGCACGATCGTTTGAATTTCCGGTCGTATGGCTTGTGGCGAGATCGGCTTGGCAGGAGATTTGTCCGCCTTGGGTTTTTTGACTTCCTTGTTTGTCCGTTGCTGACCTTTGGGCATGATGGCGCTCCTTGTTGTGTGCATTGTCCCGTATCGGGAATAAAAAAACCGCAGCCTTGGCTGCGGTTTTTTGTTTGAGCCCTTGCGGGATCAGATCGTGATCACAGCGGTGTCACATTCGAGGCCTGCAGACCTTTGGGGCCTTGCTTGACTTCGAATTGCACGCGCTGGTTTTCAGCCAGGGTCTTGAAGCCATTGCCTTGAATTTCGCTGAAATGCACGAACAGGTCGGCATCGCCGCCGTCCTGGGCGATGAAGCCGAAGCCCTTGCTTTCGTTAAACCATTTGACGGAGCCAGTTTGCATAGCCATTTTTGAGTTCCTAAAAAGAAGTGAATGAGCTGCGCAGCAACATGCCAGCGCAGTGCAGAAACACGCCAGAAATCACTTGGGGAATTCAATCAGGCCGCAAACCGCTGCAGAGCAGACGGATTGGGTTTCGACGATCTTCTTCAAAACGACCTACTTTTGCGTTACTACGTTTTCATTGTAATCGGCTTCTGACCGGCATGTGATCAGCGTTGGGATATTGGGCATGACTTATGCTGTATCGAGTAGATACAAAATTTTCGCCCGACCCTTTTTTTCACAGATGACCGGCCTCGAACTCACTCTGCTTTATCTGGTTGCCGCCGTGCTGGGCGTGGCCTTGTTTCGTGCGTTGTCCATGCCGCCCATGCTTGGCTATCTGGCGGTGGGCGTGGTCATCGGGCCCAACGCGCTGGCGCTGGCCGGAGATACTTCGGGCATGCAGCATCTGGCTGAGTTCGGCGTGGTGTTCCTGATGTTTTCCATCGGGCTGGAGTTCAGTCTGGGCCAGCTCAAGGCCATGCGTTCGCTGGTGTTCGGGCTTGGGGCGGCGCAAATGCTCTCGGCCCTGGCGGTGGTGCTGCTGGCCAGTCTGGCGTTCGCCTGGTTCATGCCAAAGTTCTGGTCGCAACCGATTGCGGCGGGCATTGCCATTGGCGGCGCGTTTGCCATGTCGTCCACAGCCATCGTGGTCAAGCTGCTGGCGGAGAAGATCGAGCTCGATTCGCCGCATGGTCGCCACGTCATCGGCGTGCTGCTGTTTCAGGATCTGGCGGTGGTGCCCCTGCTGATTCTCATTCCGGCCATGGCCTCGCACAGCAGCGATCTGTCCTGGCTGCTGACGCTGGCGCTGATCAAGGCGGTGCTGGTGCTGGGCGTCATTCTGTTGGCGGGCGGTCGGCTGCTGCAGCCCTGGCTGCGCATTGTGGTCAAGCGCAAGTCGGACGAGTTGTTCATGCTTAACCTGCTGCTGCTCACGCTTGGTCTGGCGTGGATCACCGAGATGGCCGGGCTGTCGATGGCGCTGGGGGCTTTTCTCGCCGGGATGCTGATCGCCGAGACGCCCTACAAGGCGCAGGTGGAGGCGGATATTCGCCCCTTTCGCGACGTGCTGCTCGGCCTGTTTTTCATCACCATCGGGATGCTGCTCGACTGGCGACTGGTGCTGGCGCAGTGGTGGCTGGTGCTGCTGCTGGCCGTGCTGCCGCCGCTGGTCAAGGCCGCGTTGGTGTTCGGCATCGAGCGTCTGCGCAAGACGCCGCCCGGCCTGAGCCTGCGGGTGGCGCTGTGGCTGGCGCCCGCGGGTGAATTCGGCATCGTGCTGATCAATATCGCTTCGGGCAACAAACTCATTCCGCCCGAGGTACTCAATCCGGTGCTGGCGGCCATGGTCATTTCCATGCTCTACACCCCTTTGTTGGGGCAGTACATCGACCGCATTGTGCTGAAGGTGTCGTCGGCGGACTGGATGCTCGCCTCGCTGCAGCTGACCAATATCGCGCGCAGTTCCATCAAGGCGCAGAACCACGTCATCATCTGCGGCTTCGGCCGCTGCGGGCAGAATCTGGCGCGCCTGCTCGATACCGAGCACATTGCGCACCTTGCGCTCGACCTCGATCCCGACCGGGTGGCGCAGACCAAGGCCGCCGGGCAGAACGTGGTGTATGGCGATTCCACCCGGCTGGCCACGCTCCAGGCGGCCGGCTTGCAGCGGGCGAGTGCGCTGGTCATCACCTATGTCGAGACGCATTCGGCGCTGCGCATCCTGCATCTCATGCGCGAGCATGCGCCGCATGTACCGGTGGTGGTGCGCACCATGGACGACGGCCCGCTGGAAGAGTTGCGTCAGGCCGGTGCGGCCGAGGTGGTGCCCGAAATTCTCGAAGGCTCGCTGATGCTGGCCTCTCACACCCTGGCTCTGGTGGGCGTGCCGCTGCCGCGCGTGCTCAAACGGGTGCGGCATGCGCGTGCGCAGCGCTACGGCCTGCTGCGCGACTGGTTTCACGGCAGCGACGATGCCTCGCTGGAAGACGCCGATCAGCCGCGCCTGCAGTCGGTCACCCTCACCGCCGAGGCCGCCGCCGTGGGGCAGATGCTGCGCGCGGTCAGCCGCGAGGGCGCGCGCGTCACGCAGGTGCGGCGCAACAACGGTCAGGTGCTCAAACCCGCTCCCACCTTGCTGTTGCAAGAGGGCGATACCGTGGTGCTTTCCGGCCTGCCCGATGCGCTGGCCGTGGCGGAAGAAGCGTTGTTGCGCGGTTGATCTATGCTGTGCGGATTTCCAGTTCTTCGCATCGCCTGCCGTGCCCATTCAACCTGATGCCTTTGCCGCCAGCCCTGCGCGGGTGATCGATGCTGCGGCCGTGTCGCCGCAGGAGGCCGTGGCCGAGCGCGCGCTGCGCCCGCAGCAGCTCGACGACTACGTCGGCCAAGCACGGGTGCGCGAGCAGCTCGACATTTTCATCGGCGCGGCGCGCAAGCGCGAAGAAGCCCTCGACCACGTGCTGCTGTTCGGCCCGCCGGGTCTGGGCAAGACCACGCTGGCGCACATCGTGGCGCGGGAAATGGGCGTCAACCTGCGCTCGACCTCCGGCCCGGTGTTGGAGCGCGCGGGCGATCTGGCCGCGTTGCTCACCAATCTGGAACGCAACGACGTGCTGTTCATCGACGAGATCCACCGTCTTTCGCCGGTGGTCGAGGAGATTCTGTATCCGGCGCTGGAGGATTATCAGATCGACATTCTCATCGGCGAAGGGCCGGGCGCGCGCAGCGTGAAAATCGACCTGCAGCCCTTCACCCTGGTCGGCGCCACGACCCGCGCGGGCATGTTGACCAACCCCCTGCGCGACCGCTTCGGCATCGTCGCCCGGCTGGAGTTTTATACCGCCGAAGAATTGACTCGCATCGTGCTGCGTTCGGCCAAGTTGCTCGGGGCGGTCATCGACCCGGACGGCGCGGCCGAAATTGCCCGCCGCGCCCGCGGCACGCCGCGCATTGCCAACCGCCTGCTGCGCCGGGTGCGTGACTATGCCGACATGAAAGCCGCCGGGCAGATCAGCGCCGCCGTGGCCGACGCCGCACTGCGCATGCTCGACGTCGATCCGCTGGGTTTCGACGTGATGGACCGCAAACTGCTCGAAGCCGTGGTGCACCGTTTCGACGGCGGGCCGGTGGGGCTGGACAATCTGGCCGCCGCCATTGGCGAAGAGCGCGACACCATTGAAGACGTGATCGAGCCCTACCTCATCCAGCAGGGCTATCTGCAACGCACCCCGCGCGGGCGCATTGCCACCGCGGCTACCTACGCTCATCTCGGCCTGGCCGCGCCGCAGCGCCCGGGCGGCGATCTGTTCGGCGGCTGAGGTCCGGCGAGCTCAATACGCCAGATAGCCGTTCGGCGCGCTGGCGTTGGTGCCTTCGAGGCCGGTGGCGATCGAGCGGCCGTAGAAAAACGGCAGCCCCAGATCGACAAAACCCGAAATGGCCGCCGTTCCGCCCAACGCGGGCAGGGCGGCGTTTTGCGTCTGGAACAGGGTTTGCGCATTGCCAATCACGATGTTTTGCGCCGACCCATAGGAGCGGTCAGCCAACTGCAGACTGGCCGCCAGGCTGAATGCCTGCGACGGGCAGTAAAAGCCCGAAGCCTGTGAACAGGTCGTCACGCCGCTGAGCGCCAGGTAGTAGCCGTTGGAGCCGCTGTCGACAAAGCCCGACATAGCCGTTCCATTCAGGGTCAGAGACAAATTGCCCGCGCTGTCGAGCGGGTAAAGCTGCGCGCCGCTCAGCGTGTTGTTGGCTTGCGTGTTGATGCCGAAAATCAGTTTGCCATCGACACTGGGCGCGCCATTGGGCAGCGGCACGCCGGGCAGGGCGAGGATGCTGCCGTTGTTGTCCGTGGCGAATGCCGCGATGGGGTTGATGCCTTGCAGCGAGGTGTCCACCGTAGCGCCCGTGCAGGTGCTGCCGGAGCAGGCGAAATACACCCCTGGGTTGTTGGTGCTTTGGGCGCAGGCTCTGCCGCAGTCGTACTTCAAATTGCTCACGCCCAGAATGCCGTTGGCGATGCCGGAAAAGTCGCTGGCGAAATCGACCCCGCCCGTGCCGCTGCAACTGCTGGGCGCGGCGGGCAGCGTGGCGTCATCCATGATCTGGATCGGGATCGCGGTCGTAGTGGCCTCACCCCCCATCTGCACGATGGCGCGTCGCATGCTGCCCCAGGCATAGCCCGAGGCGAACTGCGCGCAGGCCGCCAAGGTGGAGCTGCCGTTGGTGATTTGGGGCAGAGCACTCAGTTGAGTGCTGTTGAGTGCAGCGGAAAACAGCCGCAGCCCCTGCGAGCCGGTGTCCACCAGCACGTCCGGGATGGACTGGCAAGGACTGCCGCCTGGCGCGCAGACCGTGACGGTGACGTAAGGCGTGTTCGCCGTGAGCGTGGTGGTGTTGTTGCCGAGCTGGCGAATGCTGACGGGGACGACGTTGCTGCCCGTGGCGGTGGGCAAACCAGCAACCCCGCCCAGGTTGGTGTTGTTGCCGGGGCTGATGTTGCTGAGGTCGGTGTTGTAGCTCGGTGTTGGTGAGGGGCTGTCCGTGCCGCCGGAGCCACCGCCTCCTCCGCAAGCAGCGAGCAGCAGGGTCGTGCTGAAAGCGGCGATCACAAATCGCGCGCGGGAAAAGGCGGATCGGCTTGCTTGCGGCATGGTTGCGGCCTCGGGGGTAGTGCAGTGTTTCACGCTATCTGGAACATAAAACCGCGTCTTTGACGCCAGGGCGGCGTTGCCAATCCGCGCGATACCTACGGGTATCGCTGTGGTAGGCGCCTTGCCCTGACGCCAAATCCATCGGTTTTATGTGTTCCATCAAGCGTAAAACACTGCACTAGGTCAAATACAAGTCGGGGTTCATCGCCAAACCATTGAACCGCAGCTCAGATGACAGTGTCCATCGGCTTCAGAATGCCCAGTAGCCATAGGGCGCGCTGGCGTTGGTGCCTTCGAGCCCGGTGGCGACGGGGCGTCCGTAGAAGAACGGCAGTCCGAGATCGGCGAAGTTCGCGATGGCGGCGGTGCCGCCGAGCGCGGGCAGTGCAGTGAAGTTTTGGTCGAACATGGTCTGCGCGTTGCCGATGACGAGGGTCTGCTCGCTGGAGGCGCCGCTGAGCTGAACGGTGAGCGGAACCGGTCTGCTGGGGCAGTACCAGCTGAATGCGGCGTTGGGTGCGCAGCGGGTGACGCTGGGGTCGAGGTCGAGAAAGTAGCCGTTGGAGCCGCTGTCGATAAAGCCGCGGCCCATCACGCCATCAATGCGACCGTCGATGTAGGCATCTTGCCCGATGGGGAAAATTTCGGCGCCCGCAGGCAGCGCGTTGTTGGGTTGCGTGCCGATGCCGAACACCAGCGTGCCGGTCGCGCTGGCAGCGCCACCGAACGCAACTACGGGCAGGTTCAGGATGCTGCCGTTATTGTCCACGGCAAACGCGGAAATGGGGTTGGTGCCCTGTTGCGAAAGTTCGGCACTGGTCTCGCTGCAAGCGCCGCCCGCGCAGCGGTAATACATCGCAGGTCGGTCGGCGGCCGGGGTGGCGGCGGTGCAGCCAGCACCGCAGTCGTGAATGAAGTTGCTGATGCCCAGAATGCCGTTGGCCACCGGGGCGAAGCGGGTGGCGAAGTCGATGCCCTGTGCTGCGCAGGCGGATGGCGCGGCGGGCAGGGAAGGGTCATTCATGAACTGAACGGGGATCGCCGTGGTCGTGACCTCGCCGCCGATTTGCACCGTGGCCAGGTGCATGCTGCCCCAGGCATAGCCCGAGGCGAACTGGGCGCAGGCGGCCAGCGTGCCGCCGCCCGAGGGAATGCCAGGGAGATTGAGCGCGACCTTGTTGGCAAAAAGCCGCAGCCCCGCCGAGCCGGTATCCACCATCACGTCGGGAATGGTCTGGCAGTTGCCGCTGGCATCGCAGACCTTCACATCGACATAGGGCGTATTGGCGGTGATGGTGTCCTGATTGCTTTCGAGCTGGCGAATGCTGACCGCCGCCACATTGCTGCCCGTTGCGGGGTTGGTCAGAGCGACAGAAGGTGGCGGTGGTGGCGCGCTGCTGCCGCCGCCTCCGCAGCCGGTCAACAGCAGTCCAGCCAGCGCAGCGGGGGCGGCCAGACGCATCAAGCGGCGGCAAAGGCGCCAGGAGCGCAGTCCGGTCAACATGGCGGCGCGGCCTCAGGGCTGAAGGCTGGCGGGGTCGAACCCGGCGGGCACCAGCGAGGGCACCCAGGCGACGCCGAGAAAGCCGCGCATGCGGCCCGCACTGTGCACGACGATGTCGCTGCCCGCCACCTGCGAGACATTGAGCTGTTGCGTCTGCGTCTGGGCGGCGTGGACGTAGGGGGCGAAATAGCTGCCGAGCAGTTGTTGCAGATTGGGCTTGAACGGCCCCTTCCAGGTGATGGCGAACACGGTGCCCGCCGCGTTGGCATATTCTGTCACGCTCACGCCCTGCGGGGTTTGCACGGTTTGCGATTGAACCGCCGACGCATTGCTGGTTGCGGCCGCGCCAGGCGCCGCCTGCGCTGCGATGCGTTGCACCTGGCTGACCGGAGTGCCGTCCTGGGTCGCTTCCGACAACGGACGGCCCAGCCCGGCCTGGGCCGAAAGGCTGCTCAGCGCAAGGGTGAGCCCCAAGAGGGATGAAAGCAGTCGGGGGCGGGCAGCAGCCATGGCGTGATGAGGTGAATGGGGATCAAAGCTCGCAGTCTAACGACTCGTGACACTCTTCTTGTTGGATTTGACGCAGAAAAGACGGTGAAGCAGGCACTATTCCACACCTTCGTTCAGGCTGCGATCAAGATGAGCGGTATCGCCCCAACCCACCAGGGTGAGCTGGCCCTGGGCGTAGAGCAGGCGGTTGAGCGCGGCGTTGCGCAGCTCGAAGCTGCGCGGCGCCTGCAGTTCCTGCCCGGTGGCGGCGCGGTAGAAGGCGTCAAGCACGCCGCCATGCACGGCGACGACGATGAGCTGACCGGGGTGGCGCGCGGCGATTTGCCGCAAGGCGGTCTGGGCGCGGGCGGCGAAGTCGCGCAGGGTTTCTCCACCGGGGGCGGCGAAGGCCGGGTCGCGGTGACGCCAGCGGGCGCACAGTTCGGGGTGCAGCGGCTCCAGCGCGGCGAAGCTGTGGCCCTCGAAAGCGCCGAAGCAGCGCTCGCGCAGGCCGGGGTCGCGCACGACGCTCAGGCCGTGCGGCGCGGCAATCGCTTCCGCCGTCTGCCAGGCCCGTTGCAGATCGCTGGCGTACACGGCCGCCAAGGGCTCATCGGCCAAGGCGCCGGCGGCCAGCCGGGCCTGTTCCAGCCCGCGCGCGTTCAGGGGAATATCGGTATGGCCCTGGATGCGCGAAGCGGCGTTCCAGTCGGTTTCACCATGACGGATGGCGATGATGCGGGTCGGTTCTGGCGGGTTGTCGAGCATGGCGACTGCATTGTGCCGCAGCCCTGCGCCGGCCTTTCAGAAGCTGTAGCCTACCCGCAGTTGCACATAGTCCTGCCCGGGGTTGGGGCGCTTGATATCGGCGTTGGAGTAATGGGTCAGGCGCGCGCCCAGCGTCCAGGGCGTGCCCGCGAAGCGATGCAGCAGGCCGATGGAATCGCCGAACTGGTAGGCGGTGGAGATTTGCTTGGCGCCCAGGGTCGTGCCCGAAAACAGGTTGGCGCCGATGCCGAATTCGATCGCCGTCTGCGGCGCAAACCACCAGCGCGCAAAGGGCGTGAGCCCGAGGTGGGTGAGGTGACGGCTGCCAGGGCCTTCCGAGCTGCTCACTTGTCCCAACGAGGCTTCAAGCACCACGTCGAGGCGGCTATGCGCGAAATCGTGCTGCCACAGCGGGCCGGATTGAAGGGCCAGCGTCGCATTGCTGTAGCTGTCGCCCTTGTCGATGCCCCAGAGCGCGGAAAGCTCGGCGGCCTGCGCCGACCCCAGCCCCGTGGTGAACAGCAGAGCGGCGGCGAGGGCCGCGCGGCGCAGCGCCGCCGTGGTGAGCCCGGGCCGCTTCGCACCTTGCTTGAAAAGAGGGGAATTTTGAGACGTTGATTTTTTCATCGGAGACCTCTTTGGGGTTCTTGAAAAAAGTTGTTTTTAGTGTGCGCCTGCTGCGGCCTCACCGCCGGCGCTGCTCTTGGAGGGTTTGATGAACCAGACCAGCACGATCATGGCGACAAACAGCCAGGCGCTGAGGCGGAACATGTCGTCCACAGCGATGGTGTACGCCTGTTGGTCGATCAGGCGGTTGATCACACCCAAGGCCTGCTCATAACTGAAGCCCTGAGCTTGCATGCCGTGCAAAACGGGTTCGACCACCGGGCTGCCCGCGTAGATGTGCGTGACCAGTTGTTCATGGTGCAGATCGGCGCGGTCGGTCCACCAGGTGGTGTAGATCGAGGTGCCGAACGAACCTGCGGTGATGCGCGCGAAGTTCGATAGCCCCGACGCCGCCGCGATGCGGTGCGACGGCAATCCGCCGAGGATGATGCCCAGCAGCGGAATGAAGAAAGTCGCCGTGGCGATGCCCTGAATCACCGTGGGGATGGAATATTCCCAATAGCTGTCGCCCGTGGTGAACTGCGAGCGCATATAGAACACGATGGCGAACACCAGGAAGGAAAACGTGGTGACCCAGCGCGAATCGAGCACCGGGAGATAGCGCCCGAGGATGGGCGAGAGAATCAGCGCGAACAGCCCCACCCAGGCCAGCACCTCGCCGGCATCGGTGGCGGTGTAGCCAACGAACTCCTGCAGCCACAGTGGCAGCAGCACCAGACTGCCGAAGAACATGCCGTAGGCCAGCGCCAGCAAAATGGTGCCGATGGTGAAGGTCGGGATCTTGAACAGGGTGAGATCGACCACCGGATGGTCGTCGTAGATTTCCCAGATCAGGAACAGTACGAAGCCGACCACGGCTGCGGCGGCCAGCGCGATGATGACCGGGCTGGAGAACCAGTCGAGCTCCTGCCCCTTGTCGAGCATGATCTGCAGCGAGCCCACCCAGATGACCAGCAGCCCCAGCCCGGTCCAGTCGATCGGCAGTTTGCGGATGGGCGTTTCGCGTCGCAGGTAGATGGACGCCGTCACAGCTGCGGCAATCAGGCCGACGGGCACGTTGATGTAGAAAATCCACGGCCAGGAGATGTTGTCGGTGATCCAGCCGCCGAGCAGCGGCCCCATGATGGGCGCGATCAGCGTGGTCATCGACCACATGGCGATGGCCATGCCGGCACGCGCGGGTTTGTAGCTGGAGAGCAGCAGGGTTTGTGAGAGCGGAATCATCGGCCCGGCGCTGGCGCCCTGCAGCACGCGGAACAGGATGAGGATTTCGATGCTCGGCGCCTGTCCGCATAAAAACGAGAACAGGGTGAACAGCAGAATGCTGGTGAGAAAAACCTTCACCGCGCCGAAGCGCTGGGTAAGAAAGCCCGTGAGCGGCACGGCGATGGCGTTGGCCACCCCGAACGAGGTGATGACCCAGGTGCCCTGCGACGAACTCACGCCAAGGTCGCCCGCGATGGCGGGAATCGACACGTTGGCGATCGAGGTGTCGAGCACGTTCATGAAGGTCGCCAGCGACAGGGCGATGGTGCCCAGCACCAGCGCGCTGCCGGTCAAGGGCGTCATGTGCGTCGGCGTGCCTTTGGCGGGCGGCGGGCTCGGCAAAGCGCCGGCCGCGCTTTCTTCGATTTCTTGCGTAGTGGCCATGTCAGCTCCGCACGGCCGTTCCGAAGGAGCTGACACCCCCCGTGGGGGGCAGCGAGCACAGTGAGCGAGGGGGTTGTTTCATCTTGCTCCGCACGGCCGTTCCGAAGGAGCTGACACCCCCCGTGGGGGGCAGCGAGCACAGCGAGCGAGGGGGTTGTTTCATGTTGGCCTCTTTAGCGCTTGCCGCCGGCGTTGGCGGCGATGATGGCGTTCACCAGGGTGTCGGCCTTCTGCCAGTCGGCGGCGTAAACGTCGGTGCGGGCGGCGGGCTTGGTGGGCGGCTCGTCCATGACCAGCGGGCCTTTGTGGTCGCTGATGTCGATGGTGACTTCGGTGGACATACCCACGCGCAGCGGGTGGCTGGCGACTTGCTTGGGATCGAGCGCCACGCGCACCGGCAAGCGCTGCACCACCTTGATCCAGTTGCCCGTGGCGTTTTGCGCCGGCAACAGCGAAAAAGCCGCGCCCGTGCCTGCCGACAGTCCGACCACATGGCCGGTGTAGGTGAAGCTGCCGCCATAGGTGTCTGCGGTCACCGTGGCCTTCTGGCCGATGCGCACGTCGCGCAGCTGGGTTTCCTTCAGATTGGCGTCGATCCACACATCGTTCAACGGCACCACCCACATCAGCGGCTGGCCCGGCGCCACGCGCTGGCCGAGCTGCACCGTGCGCCGCGCCACCACGCCGCCGACCGGCGCCGGAATGGTGGTGCGCTCATAGGCCAGATAGGCCTCGCGCACCTTGGCCGCAGCCAGCTTGACCGAGGGGTTGTTGGCGATGACCGTGCCCGCGGTCAGCGCTTCGCTGGCGGCGAGTTGCTCCTGCGCGGCCTTCACTCCGGCCTGCGCGGTGGTCAACGTGGCTTGGGCAGCCTGCAAGGCAATCTGTGACTGGCGCAGTTCCTCAGCCCCGACCGCGCCGGTACCCGCCAGCTCCTGGCGGCGGCGCAGCGCATCCTGGGCCTTGGCCACATTGGCCTGCGCGACGCTGACATCGGTCTGCCGCACGGCAACCTGGGCAGCCAGGGTGCCGTTGTTGGCAAAGCTCACTCGCACCTGACGCACGGCCTGCGCCAGCAGGGCCTCGGCCTGTTGCAGCGCCACATGGGTGTCGGCGCCGTCGAGCTGCACCAGCGGCTGGCCGGACTTGACCAGCTGGGTATCGTCCGCGTCGATGGCGATCACCGTGCCGCCCACCTGGGGCGTGACCTGCACCAGATTGCCCTGCACATAGGCGTCATCGGTGTAGGCGTAGCGCAGGGACTCCCAATAGTGATAGCCGCCATAAACGGCGCCGACGATCACGAAAAAACCGATGGCAAGCAGCATCAACTGCCGCCGCTTGGCGGCCTTGCCGTTGCCATTTCCGTTGTTGTTTTCGGCGGGCTGGGCCGCGCCTTCTGTTTTGTTGTTGTCTGGGGTACTCATGGATGCACTCCGTTGGGATTCGATTCGTTTTTAGAGGGAGAAGTGAAAGCGTGGGTCAGGAGGATTTCGCAGGAGCCTGCGCGGGCATCTTCGGCGCGCTGTAGCCTCCGCCCAGGGCGCGAATCAGCGCCACGTCGTCGGCCAGCGCCTGCGCTTTCAAGTCCACCCCGGCCTGCTGCAGCTTGAGCACGCTCGACTGAACCGTGAGCACGGTGAGGTAGTTCGACAGCCCGGCCTTGTAGCGCTGATCGACCAGGCGCAGCGCGTCCTGCGCGGCATCGAGCGCTTGCTGCTGTTGCGCGATTTGCTGACCGATGGATTGCCGCGCCGCGATGGCATCGGCGACCTCATGCACTGCGTCCACTAGCGTGCCGTTGTATTGCGCGATGGCGGCGTCCGCCTGTGCCGATTTGCCGCGAAGCTGGGCGCGCAGCGCGCCGCCCTCGAAGATCGGCAGGGTGAGTGCGGGGCCGACGCCCAGAGTCTGGCTGCCGCCGGTCAGCCATTGGCTGAAGCCCAGCGCAGAGAACCCGGCGAACGCCGTGAGGTTGACATCGGGGTAGAACGCCGCGCGGGCCGCCTTCACGCCGTGCAGCGCGGCTTCCACCTGCCAGCGCGCAGCGACGATGTCGGCGCGGCGGCCGATCAGCGAGGCGGGCAGCGTGTCGGGCAGGTTCATGGTTGGCAGGGCGGCGAGCTGCGGGGCGAGCGTGGCCGTGGCCTGCGGGCCTTGGCCGGTGAGTGCGGCCAGCAGGTTGCGCGCCTGCGTGATCTGCACCGCAGTCTGGTCGAGCTGCAGACGGATTTGCGGCACTTCGGCCAGCGCCTGCTTCTCCTGCACCGTGGTTTCCAGACCGGCGCGCACGCGGTCCTGCACCAGTTTGAGCATGTGCTCGCGCTGCTGCAGGGTTTGCTGCAGCACGTTCTGAATGGCGATCAGCCGCGCAAGGTTCACATAAGCGCTGGCCACATTGGAGGCGAGCAGCACCCGCGCAGCCTGCTCCTGCGCCGCGGCGGCGTGGGCCTCGCCGATGGCGGCCTGCAGCGTCTGCCGGTTCTTGCCGAAAAAGTCCAGCTCCCAGCTGCCTTGCAGCAACGCCGAATTGTCGTAATACCAGTTGCTGCCGTAGGGGCCGTAGATGTAGTTGTTGCTGAACTGCTGGCGAGTGGAACTGACTGCGGCGCCCAGCTTGGGTTTGAGCGCGCTGTCCGCGCCCTGCACCTGCGCACGGGCCTGTTCGAGCCGCGCCTGGGCAACCTGCAGGCTGGGGTTGTCGGTCAGGGCGGTGGCGATCAGGCGGTCGAGTTCAGGGTTGTGAAAGTCGGCCCACCAGTCGGCCTTGGGAAAGGCTGTCTGCACCGGCTGCAAGCCAAGTTGCTGCGGACGCGTGAGCTGGGCCGTGGGCGCGATGCCTTCGGTGCTGGCGCAGCCTGCCAGCAGCAGGGCGGCCAAGAGCGGCGCGGCCAACGCGGCACGGCGCAGTGCGGCGGATCGAACTAAAGGTCTGTTGAGCATGATGAGAACGGGTCAGGAGGGGTTGTTGTCGTTGTTTTCTTCGGGGTCGCGTTCCTGCATCACCAGTTGCGGGCCGGGGGCTGCCTTGTTGGTTTCGGCCAGCGCCTCGCCATTGGCGATGAAGCGCCGCAGCAGGTCGAGCAACTGGTCAAACTCCTTAGGACTGAAGCCGTGCAGATGTTCGTTGAGCACCTCGGAGAGCACGTGCGGAATTTGCGCCGCCACCTCGGCGCCGCGCGGGGTGAGTGTGAGGTTGACCACGCGGCGGTCGCTGCAACTGCGCTCCCGTACCAGCAGGCCCTTGGCTTCCAGACGGTCGAGCATGCGGGTCATGGCGCCGGCATCGGTCTGCATTTCGCGGGCGCAGGCCGCCACGGTGTCGCAGCCTTGGTGCACATGCAGCAGCGGATGCCATTGCGAGCCGGTGAGGTCGAGCCCCTGCAGTTGATGCTCCAGATTGCGCACCAGCACCGCCAGCGCGACTTTCATCAGAAAGCCGACCGAGCTGTCCTTGGCATACTCCGAACCGTCGTAGAAACGCGGCGCGGTCGTGTGGGTGGGGGTGGAAGAATTCATGCCGTGCAGTTTATTGCTTAGGCAAATACTGCCTATGTTATTTTTTGATACCCGATTCGGAAATAGGGTTTTGCAGGGACTGCACGAAAGCCTTTGCGCATCGTGCCGACGACCGGCTTACCATGCCCTTTCCGGCGCTCTGCGCCCGCCTGTCGCTTGTCGCCGCTCATGGATCGCGCCCCTGATTTCGCCGCTTCACTTCAGCAGACTTTCAGCGTGCTGCGGGTGGCGTCCGACGCCGCGCCCTACCCCGACTGGACGCTGCGACGCGACCGCCTGCAACGACTGCAGGCTTTGCTGCGCACCTTTGCTGCCGAGTTCGCCGAGGCCATCGACGCCGATTTCGGCGGCCGCCCGCCACCCGAAACCGGGCTGCTCGAACTCGTGCCCAGCCTGACAGGCATCGCCGATGCGCTCAAGCACGGCAAACGCTGGATGCGCTCGCGCGCCGCTCCCGTTTCACGCTGGTTTTTTCCCGCCCGGGCGCGGGTGCTGCCCCAGCCGCTGGGCGTGGTGGGCATCATTGCGCCTTGGAACTACCCGCTGGTGCTGGCTGTGGCGCCGCTGACGGCAGCGCTGGCTGCGGGCAACCGGGCGATGGTCAAGCTCTCCGAGTTCACGCCTACATTCAGCGCCGTGTTCGCGCAGCGGGCCGCGCAAACCTTTGCGCCCGACGAAGTGGCGGTGGTGCAGGGCGATGCAGAAATCGGCGCGGCCTTCAGCGCCTTGCCGTTCGACCACCTGCTGTTCACCGGCTCCACCGGGGTGGGCAAGCGCGTCATGGCGGCGGCTGCGGCCAACCTCACCCCCGTCACGCTGGAACTCGGCGGCAAATCGCCCGCCGTCATCACGCCGGGTTACGACCTGGCGCACGCGGCCCAGCGCATCCTCTACGGCAAGCTGCTCAATGCCGGGCAGACCTGCATCGCGCCCGACTATGTGCTCGTGCCGCGCGCGCAGCAGCCTGACTGGGTTGCCGCCTGCCGCGCCGCGGCGCAAAAGCTCTATCCCGACGGCCTGCGCAGCCCCGACTACACCAGCATCATCGATCATCGCCAATACAGCCGTCTGCTCGGCCTGCTCGGCGAAGCCCGCGCCGCCGGGGCGCAGGTACATGCCCTGTTCGACGGCGTGCAGGCCGACGATTTGCGCCACCGCCTCGCGCCCGCGCTGGTGTGCGACACGCCGACCTCGGTGCGCTTGATGAATGAAGAAATCTTCGGCCCGCTGCTGCCCGTGGTGGCCTATGACGATCTGGCGCAGGCGCTGGCCCACATGCGCAGCCAGCCGCGCCCGCTGGCGCTGTACTGGTTCGACCACGACCGCCAGCGCACCGCCGATGCCCTGCTGCACACCCATGCCGGCGGCGTGACGGTCAACGATACCTTGCTGCACTTCGCGCAAGACGCGTTGCCCTTTGGCGGCGTTGGGGCATCTGGCATGGGCAGCTATCACGGCCGCTGGGGATTCGATACGTTCAGCAAGCTCAAGCCGGTGCTGTTTCAGACGCGGTTCTCCGGCGTCGGCCTCGCCGCGCCGCCTTACGGGCCGCGTACCCGTTGGCTGATGAAGTTCATGGGGAGGCTGTGATGCGCTGGCGCTGGGTCGAGCAGTTCGCGTTCATCGTGGCGCTGTGCGCCGTTGCGGGTACGGCGAACGCGCAAAGCGCACCTGAGCCCTTGCCGGCCCCCGGCGCCAGCGATGTGGCCCGCACGGTCACGCCCGGTTTTCGCTTTGCCGCCCCCGCGCAGACGGCCGCCATCACGGCAGACCGCTTGCTGTTGCTCGCCCCGGACGGGGCTGCGGTTCGCGGTCTGGTGCGCACCTCAGGCGACCGCGCGGTGTTCGAGCCCTCAGTGCCCCTGGTCGGCTGCACCACCTACACACTCTTGCTGAATGCGCCAGAGCGCGTGCGCAGCCGCTTCACCACGACGTGCAGCGCATGGAGTGCGCCCGTGCAGGTCGACGACAGCCACACCGCGCATAAAGTCGATCTGCCCGTCAGCGGCACGCAAGTTGCGGCAACGGCCGACGGTGGCTTCGTCGCCGTGTGGTTTCAGGACGATGCGGGCCGCCGCGCCATTCTGGCCGCGCGCTTCAACCCGGACACGCAGGTCTGGAGCCGCCCGCAAGCCATCGACGTGCAAGGGCCGCAAGCCGGGGCATCGAGCATTCCCGCTATCACGGCGGATCGGCAGGGGCGCCTCACCGTCGTGTGGTTTCAGGCTGAGGCGGGTCGCAACGCCATATTTGCAGCGCGCAGCGAGGGCGGCGCGTGGCAGGCCCCGCAGCGGCTCGACCAACCTGCGCTGCCCGGCAACGCCACCAATCCCCAACTTGCCGCCGACGCCGCGGGCAATGTCACCGTGGCCTGGCAGCAGCCTGATGGCCATCACACCGCCATCTATGCCGCCCATTGGCAGCAGGCGGCGCTGCGCTGGCTGCCCGCGCAGCCCGTTGATCGCGGCCCCGCCAATGCCTACAACCCGGTGATTGCCGCCACGCCGCAAGGGCGGGTGGTGGCCGCCTGGCAACAGGGGTCTTCCGGGCGCGAGGCGGTGTTTGCCGCGGCGTTGCAGCCTTCCGGCCAGTCGTGGGGAGCGCCACGGCGTCTCAGCGCAGAGGGCGTCGCCGCTACAACCCCGGCGCTCACGGCTACACCGCAAGAGGCCATCGTCGCTGCGTGGGTGCAGGGCCGGGATGCGATGCGGCGCATTGCCGTCAACCAGCTTCTGCCCGAGGGCAGCGGTGCGGCGTTTCGCTGGAGCGCGCCGAAGATTCAGCACAGCACGGCTTTCACCGGCCCGGCGCTTTCGCCCGCGCTCACCGCCGATGCCGCGGGCGATCTCACGTTGGTGTGGGAGCAGGCCAAGTCGGCGCGGGGCGGCCCGGTGCGCTACGCCATACTCGCCGCCCGGCGCGATGCTGGCACGGATGCCGCCTCGGCTCGCTGGTCGCCGCCGCAGCAGATCGACGCCCCCGCGTTGCGCAGCGCGGGCAACCCGGTGCTGGTGACCGATGCGGCGGGCAATGTGCGTTGCGCCTGGTATCAAGACGGGCCCGGCGGCATGCAGGTGCAGACCGCGCGCTACAACCCGGCCGAGCAGCGCTGGGAGGCGCCGCAGACCTTGTCCGACCCGAGCGCTACGGTGCAGGCCAGCTTTCCCGCGCTGGCCGTCAATGCGGTGGGAAGCACCATGGCCGTGTGGCAGCAGTTCAACGGCTGGCGCACCCTGGCCGTCGCCCGCTGGCTGCCGTGAGGCCGGTTCAGGCCGTGTCGGTGCAGCGGCCAAACAGCCAGAAACAACGCCATTGGCGCATTGCCGCCTTCACCCAGTAGTCGATCTGGCCAGTCTGGTTTTCCATCAGCGCATTGAAGTGGCTCTGGTAGTTGTCTTCCGGCAACTCCAGATGCGCCTCGGTTTCGCCGCCCTCGTTGCGCACCTTCATGCCGGCGCGGCGCGCGATTTTGAGCATCGCAGCATTGCTGCTCAAACACTGCATGTAAAGCACCCGCAGCCCGCGGTTGCGCGCGTCCACCGCCGCGCGTGCAAACAACCGCGTGCCGATGCCCAGCCCGCGTCCTTTTGGCAGCACCGAAACGCCAAACTCCGCCCGCTCCGTCTGCCCCGGCTCGATGGCGATATGCGCCACCGCCAGCAACTCCAGCTTGCGGTTGAACACGCCAAAAATCTCGTCCGATTCAAAGCGGATGGAATCGACATAAAGACGCACGCGCTCGTCGCTCGCGGCGTAGCCAAAGCGCAGATAGCGATCATCCGGCCCCAGCGCCAGAAAATGCCGCAGCAACTGCGCACGATGTTCCGGCCCGATCGGGCGAATCGGGATGATCGGCGCGGACAGGCGCTGAGCGCGAGGCGGGACTGCCGACGCGCTGCCAGTGGCTTGCAAGGGGGCGGTCTCGGGAGGCTGAGTCATGTTGTTGAATAGAAGCAAGAACCACAATTGCTGCAATGCAGCATCAACCGCATAGTTTAGGTCCTGCCCCTGCAAATACAAGAAGCAGGGACATTGCCGCCCCCTTCCGGCCACAACCCGCCAGAAAATCAAGCACTTGCCAGTGACAAACCCGCTCACCTGTCTATAATGGCGCGTTTGGCTTCGAGCGGGGGCCAGAAAACCCATGCCGGTGGGCGCGGCACCGATCGATGAGATTCGTGGCGGCACATCACTGGTGGGCTCCTTCATATCTCGCTCAAACATCGTTCATAGGAACAACCATGAAAACCTTCAGCGCCAAACCGGCCGAAGTCGTGCATGAGTGGTTCGTGATTGACGCCGCAGACAAGGTTCTCGGTCGGGTCGCCAGCGAAGTGGCCCTCCGTCTGCGTGGCAAACACAAACCCATCTACACCCCGCACGTCGATACCGGTGACTTCATCATTGTCGTCAACACCTCCAAAATTCGCGTGACCGGCAACAAAGCCAACGACAAGACCTACTACCGTCATACCGGCTATCCCGGCGGCATCTACGCCACCAAATTCAAGGATATGCAGGCGCGTCACCCCGGCCGTGCGCTGGAACTGGCAGTCAAGGGCATGCTGCCCAAAGGCCCGCTCGGTTACGCCATGATCAAGAAGCTCAAGGTCTATGGGGGTGCAGAGCATCCGCACAGCGCCCAGCAGCCCAAGACTCTCGACATCTAAGGACAGGCGATGATCGGAAACTGGAATTACGGCACAGGCCGTCGCAAAAGCTCCGTGGCCCGCGTCTTCATCAAGAAGGGCACCGGCAAGATCACGGTCAACGGGAAAGACGTCGAGCAGTATTTCGGCCGTCAGACCTCCATCATGATCGTCAAGCAACCCCTCGTTCTCACCGAGAACGTCGAAAGCTTCGACATCAAGATCAACGTCCACGGTGGCGGCGAAACCGGCCAGGCCGGTGCGGTGCGTCACGGCATCACCCGCGCGCTGATCGACTACGAGGCCACCCTCAAACCCGCACTCTCCAAGGCAGGCTTCGTCACCCGCGACGCCCGCGAAGTGGAGCGGAAAAAAGTGGGCCTGCGCGGCGCCCGTCGCGCCAAGCAGTTCTCCAAGCGCTGATACGTTTTCGCGCTTTGCTGCTTACAGAAACCCGCCTTGTGCGGGTTTTTTGTTTGCGTAGCAACAGAATGACCAAGGATTCAGTGGGCGAGCAGTCAGCCCAGCGGGCGGGCTGTATCTCCGCAGCGCTCATGTCCCGAGGGTGCTGCATTCGTACTCCTCGGCCACTCGTGCCTGGACCGCATCACCTCGCTCAACTGATCGAGTAGGCGTGGCGACTGGGGAGGATAGGCGACCGGGTTCATGGCGATTTGGATGCTGTTTTTATGATCAGTACATCGCCCGCAAGCCAGTTATCAAGCGGCTTCCAGAGGGCGGCCCTCTCAGGCAAGAGTGCAGCTCAAAGATTATTTTGTCGGATAACATCGGACTCACGAGTTATCCGACGATCTACATTACGTTATGCGGCAGGGGAAATCCATGGCTGACCAAAGTTCGAAAACAAGGAGGCAACTTGCCGTAAAAATTGCGGCCTCGGCCAATGCTGCAGAAAAGGAGGCTCTCCGAATCTGGATCGAGCGCTTACTGGAGCTCAAGGCAATCGATCTGCCTGTCGTCCAAAAAGCGAAGCAAGCAATTTCGCTTACTGCGCAGAGCAAGGTAGTGCTGCCTACGGTCAAGATGATCGCGCGTGAAACTAAACGGCTCGCTTGGGACGAGCGGGGGCTCAAAGCAAGACTTGGCCTTGGCGGTGCTGCCGCCAGTATCGCATTATTCGGCGGTCAAGGTGCTGGCATCGCCGCATTAGGCACTGCGATTGGTGTTCCACTCTGGGTCGTCTTCGGCGCGGGCGCCGCGTTCGCCGGTGTGCTTTACGAAGAGATCACCGGCAAAAAGCCGAATCCAAAAACCACCTACACTGTTATTGATGCTGAGCGGAAAGATCCCGACGACGCCGCATAACAGTTCGTCCAAGCGGACGCGCGAAAATGCCGCGCGCCGCTTAACTCAAGTGTTATGCGTCACGAACACGCCAGCGCACCTCGGCGCCTGTAGACTTAGGCCCTAGTCGTCGGAGACCACCATGACCACACTTGTTGAAGAACTGTCTGCCCGCGCAAGGACACTACCAAGCCATGATCGTGCACGGCTCGCCGAGGAACTCTTGGAATCGCTGCAAGGTGACTCCGACGCTGAAGCCGACGCCGCGTGGGACCTTGAGATTGAACGCCGGGTTGCGGAGATCGAAGCGGGCACCGTGAAGCTCATCGCCGCTGAAGACGTCCATGCGGAAGCACGCCGTCTGATCCGAAGGTGAGAACAGTCCGGTATCACCCGGACGCCCGTGCCGAGTTTCTGAACCAAGTCGAGTACTACATCTCCATTGAGACTCGCCTGGCAGATCGGTACGACAAAGCAGTCCACATCGCAGAGCGGCAGGCGGCGGATGTGCCTGAGACTTGGCCCAAGTACAAGCGAAATACTCGCCGAATAGTAGACCGAACGTTCAAGTTCTCTTTCGTATATCTGCACAACGAAAGTGAAATCTATGTCGTCGCCGTTGCACCGACCAGGCGCAAACCTGGCTACTGGCGCGAGCGGCTGAGTGACACATAACCCCTCGCTCAACCGGACCCGCTACGGCAGGCGGCGTAAGCTTGGTGTGCGGCGCCTGCCTCCGCGGGCCGGTTAGCTCGAACGTTAGCGAGCAGGAGATCACACGATGCCGAAACAAGTTCATTTCATCGCCGGGTTGTTGGCCACGCTGACAATTGCCACCTTCTTCCTGTCCACAGTCATCGTGGAGTTGTTTGGCACTACCGAGGCCATAGCGACTGTCAAAGCCCTGATCGTCCTGCCCGGCCTGTTTATTCTGGTGCCTGCCATTGCAGCAACAGGAGGCAGCGGTTTCTTTCTGTCTAAGTCTCGTCAAGGGCGGCTCGTTGAAACCAAGAAAAAAAGAATGCCCTTCATTGCGGCAAATGGGCTCATAGTGCTGATACCGTGCGCCATTTTTCTTAACCGCTGGGCTGCTGCCGGTACATTCGACAGCACCTTCTATCTGGTTCAGGGTGTTGAGCTTCTAGCGGGCGCCGCAAATCTCACACTCATGGGCTTGAACATCCGCGATGGGTTGAGAATGTCTGGGCGTTTTCGTGCGGCTGCAAATGCTCGCTAACACTGCGCTCCAGCGGACTGTCAAAAAGCTGCGTTTTTTGCCATCCGCTGAGCTCGAACGTTAGGCGCCATGAACAAGATCATCCGGCCGTTGCTGTTCTCGTCACTGGCACTGCTTGCGTCGGCCGCGTTTCCGCAGGGGGCCGTACCAGTTGACTCTATCCGCGAGGCAACGTGGCAGGCGTATAGCCGCTACTACCCGAGCAGCCTTCTCTGCACCAAAGACGAGATCGCCCTATGGTCGTGCTCGGCGGGCAAGCGTGAGTATTCGCTGTGCTCCTCGCGTGTTGTGAACCGCACGCAAGGCTATATGCAGTACCGCGCGTCCAAATCAGGCAAGACGGTGTTCTCGTACCCGTCAGCGAAGCGCCCACCGGCAGGCGCATTCACATACACCCTCTACCCCAACGGCAATGCTGCCGTGGAGTTTGTGAATCAGGGTTACCGCTACAGCCTAGTGGACCCGCTTAGCAGGCTGCTGAAATACTCCACACGCACTCGCAACCGATCTCTCCAGATTTGAATTTTTCAGAGGGTTCGTTCACATCATGAAATTCCCGG
>NZ_JBYCKI010000012.1:0-15261 GCF_057473305.1 Thiomonas sp. TH-17 | reverse complement strand
CGCTGCTGCACCAGGCGGCGGCCGGCACCCTGGGCATCGACGACAACGAGCTGAACTACCTCGCCCAATCCACCTGGCATCACTTCAAGTACCGCCTGGGCGCCATGGACGGGCTCGACCGCGCGCGTCGTGAAGTGCTGGTCGCGCCCACGTTAGATGAGGCCGGGCGCGAGATCGTGCCCCGCCGCCGCATCGGCTATGACATGCTGGTGATCGCCGTGGGCAGTCAGAACAACGACTTCGGCACGCCCGGCGCGGCCGAGCATGCCATTGCCCTCGACACGCCCGAAGACGCCCGGCGTTTTCACCGGCGCCTGGTGAATGCCTGTATCGCGGCCAACACGCAGGCCGAGCCGCTGCGGCCGGAGCAACTCAAGGTCGTGGCCATCGGCGCCGGTGCCACCGGCGTGGAACTGGTGGCCGAGCTGCACAACTCCACGCGCGTGCTGGCCGCCTATGGCCTCGACCGCATCGACCCCGAGCGCGACATGCGCCTGAGCCTGATCGAGGCCGCGCCCCGCATCCTGCCCGCGTTGCCCGAGCGGCTGTCGGCCGCAGCCGCTGCAGAGCTGGCCAAGCTTGGCGTACAGATGCACACCGGCAAGCGCGTGACCGAAGTCACCGCCACAGGCGTGCGCACGGCTGACGGCGACTTTCTTCCTGCCGAACTGGTGGTCTGGGCGGCGGGCGTCAAGGCCCCTGATTTCCTGCGCGACATCGACGGACTCGAGACCAACCGCATCAACCAGCTCGTCGTGCGCCCCACGCTGCAGACCAGCCGCGACGACACCATCTACGCGCTGGGCGACTGCGCCGCCTGCGTCTGGGAAGGCCATGCCGGCAACGTGCCGCCGCGCGCTCAGGCCGCGCACCAGCAGGCCAGCCTCATCGCCCGACAGATCACGCTGCAATTGCAGGGCAAGCCGCAGCTGACCTTTCACTACCGCGACTTCGGCTCGCTGGTGTCGCTGGGCGAGCACAGCACCGTGGGCAATCTCATGGGCGGTCTATCGAAGGGCAGCATGTTCATCGAAGGGCATTTCGCCCGCTTCATCTACTGGCTGCTCTACCGCATGCATCTGCACGCCCTGCACGGGTTCTGGAAAACCGCCTTCCTCACGCTGGCGCGCATGATCTCTCGCACCACCGAGCCGCGCATCAAGCTGCATTGAGTGCGCACTGAGCGCCCCCAGGGCCGGCCGTGATGGACAATGCGCGTCCAGACCACCGGGGATAGCCCATGAGCATGAAAAAGACAGACCTTGAAAAACATCTTGCCAAGAAGCTCGACGGCAAGCTGAAGTCGGGCGCGATCCCGCAGCGCTTCGGTCAAGGCGCCAAGGCCGTGGCCGCGAAGGCCGAGACCAAACCCAAAGACAGCGCACCCAAGCTGGTGCAACTCACCTGCAAACTGCCCGCCGATCTGGCGCAACGCCTGCGGGACCGCGCCGTGACCGTCGAGGGCGGCGTGAATGCCATCCTGGCCGAGGCTGTAGGGCAGTGGCTGGAATTGGCTGCGGGGGCCGACCGGAAGGTATGAGGGCAGCGGCATGGCGAGAGGCTACGATTTCAGCTTAGGCAGAACGGCTGAAAGCGATCAAGCTAGCCCCCAAGTTTGCTGTCGAAGGAGAAGGCAAGTGTTCTCGCACGTTATGGTCGGTGTCGCAGACTTTGACCGAGCAATGGCGTTTTACAAGCCGGTGCTCGATGCACTTGGCGTGCAATTCCGTTTCCAAGAGCCCGAGCGCCCTTGGGCTGGTTGGGAATCTTCGCCGGGTCCAAGGCCCTTGTTTTTGATCGGCCGTCCCTACAACCAGCAACCGCATCAGCCCGGCAATGGGCAAATGGTCGCGTTTCTCGCTCATTCCCGAGAGCAAGTCAATCTGGTTCACGCCATGGCGCTCGCCAGCGGGGGTATATGCGAAGGCAAGCCTGGACTGCGGCCTGAGTACCACGCTAACTACTACGGCGCGTATTTCCGTGATCCGGATGGCAACAAGCTATGCGTGGCTTGCCACCAGGCCGAATGAGCGGACCGCAAGAAAGAGCTTGGGGTCAGGTCTAGCGTCACAGCACAGGGCCACCCTGGTTTTCGCACCAAGAGCACGCCGAGGCAAAACAGCATCACCCCACCGCCTTCTTCAGCATCTCGCCCACCTGCTGCGGATTGGCGCGGCCGCCGGTGGCTTTCATGACCTGGCCGACCAGGGCGTTGAGGGCTTTTTCCTTGCCGGCGCGGTATTCCTCGACGTTCTTCGGGTTGGCGGCGAGCACGGCGTCGACGGCGGCCTGCAGCGCGGCGCTGTCGTTGACCTGCGCCAGTCCGCGGGCGTCGATGATGGCGTTGACATCTCCGCCCTGTTCGCCCGCCCACAGCGCGGCGAAGACTTCCTTGGCGGTCTTGCTCGACAGGGTGCCGTCGTCGATTTTGCGGGTGAGCGCGGCGAGTTGCGCGGCGCTCACGGGGCTGGCGTCGATGTCGCGCTCGTCGCGGTTGAGCTGGGCGGCGAGTTCGCCCATGATCCAGTTGGCGGCGAGTTTGGGCGCGGCGCCCGCGGCCACGCAGGCCTCGAAGTAAGCGGCGTGGGCGCGGGTCTGGGTCATCTGCGCCGCGGCATCCAAGCTCAGGCCTTGCGCCGCGACGAAGCGTGCGGCCATCTGGCCGGGAAGCTCGGGCATGCCTTCGCGCACCCGCTCGATCCACTCGGGCGAGATGATGAGCGGCGGCAGGTCGGGGTCGGGGAAGTAGCGGTAGTCGTGCGCGTCTTCCTTGGTACGCATGGTGCGGGTCTCGCCCTTGTCGGGGTCGTACAGCCGGGTTTCCTGCACCACCTTGCCGCCGTCTTCGATGAGTTCGATCTGGCGGCGCACTTCGAATTCGATGGCTTTTTCGAGGAAGCGAAAGCTGTTGAGGTTCTTGATCTCGCAGCGCGTGCCCAGAGGCTCGCCGGGGCGGCGCACGGAGACGTTGGCGTCGCAGCGGAACGAACCTTCCTGCAGATTGCCGTCGCAGATGTCCAGCCACATGACCAGCGCGTGCAGGGCGCGGGCGTATTCGGCGGCCTCGCGGGCGCTGCGCATGTCGGGTTCGGTGACGACTTCGAGCAGCGGCGTGCCCGCGCGGTTGAGGTCGATGCCGCTGGCGGCGTTGCCCGCGCGGTCGAACAGACCGGCTTCGTGCAGCGACTTGCCCGCGTCTTCTTCGAGGTGGGCGCGGGTGAGCTGCAGACGGTGCGGCTTGCCGTCCACCAGAAACTCGACCACCCCGCCCTGCACCACGGGAATCTCGTACTGGCTGATCTGGTAGCCCTTGGGCAGGTCAGGGTAGAAGTAGTTCTTGCGCGCGAAAACCGAGCGCGGCGCGATGGTGGCGCCTAAAGCCAGACCGAGGCGGATGGCACGTTCCACCGCGGCGCGGTTGGCCACCGGCAACACGCCGGGCAGCGCCAGATCGACGGCGCAGGCCTGCGTGTTGGGCGCTGCGCCGAATGCGGTCGACGCGGCGGAAAACATCTTGGACTCGGTGGAGAGCTGAACGTGGGTTTCCAGCCCGATGACCACTTCCCATTGCATGACAAGATTCCTTGATTAGTTTGAACGGCGAAACGCCGAGAGCAGCAGCGCGGCGCCGATGAACAGGGTGCCAAAACTGCGCTGCAGCCAGAGTTGATGCTGCTTTGATCGCAGGGCGCGCAGCACCCGCGCAGCCAGCAGGGTGTAGCCATTCATCACCACGATGTCGGTGATGAACAGCGACAGCCCGCACAGCAGATATTGCGGCAGTTGCGGCGCGTCGGGGTTGATGAACTGCGGCAGTACCGCGAGCATGAAGACCAGCCCCTTGGGGTTGCTGGCGTTGATGAGAAAGCCGCGCAGCACAAGCTGGCTGCGCGTGGGCGGCGTGGTGTTTTTTGCGCTGCCGTCGGCATCGGCCAGCCCATGCGCCGGGGCCCGCCATTGCTGGATGCCCAGCCACAGCAGATAGGCCACGCCGAACCACTTGATCACGCTGAACGCGGTTTCGCTTGCTGCCAACAGCGCGCCCAGCCCAGCGGCAACCACCACCAGAATGGCGGCGATGCCCAGTTGCAGGCCGAGGATGTTCCACACGCCCAGGCGCCAGCCAAAGCGCAGGCCCGTGGTCATGCACGAGATCGCGCCCGCGCCGGGCGAGAGGCTGATGAGCCAGCTTGCGGCGAAGAACGTCAGCCAGGTGTGCAGATCCATCGTCGGGCTCAGACGGGGCTGCGGCGATGCCAGTCGCTCACCTGCTGGTACTGGTGTGCGACCTGCAGCAGGCGCGCTTCAGCGAAGTGCGGGCCGATGAGTTGCAGGCCTACCGGGCGGCGCGCGTTGGCGCCCGCGCCGAAGCCCGCGGGCACGCTCATGCCCGGCAGCCCGACCAGACTGGCCGAGAGGGTGTAGATGTCGGCCAGGTAGTTGGCCAGCGGGTCGGCCTTGTCGCCCCGGTTCCAGGCGACGGTGGGCGACACCGGGCCTGCGATCACGTCGCACTGGGTGAAGGCGCGGGCGAAATCGTCGGCGATGAGGCGGCGGATCTTCTGCGCCTGCAGGTAGTAGGCGTCGTAATAGCCGTGCGACAGCACATAGGCGCCGATCATGATGCGGCGTTTGACTTCGGGGCCGAAGCCTTCGGCGCGGCTCTTGCCGTACATCTCGGCCAGGTCTTTGTATTGCGCCGTGCGATGGCCGAAGCGCACGCCGTCGAAGCGGCTCAGGTTGGAGCTGGCCTCGGCCGGGGCGATGATGTAGTAGGCCGGAATGGACAGCTCGGTCAGCGGCAGCGAGACGTCCACCAAGGTGGCGCCCAGGTTCTCGATCGTTTTGAGGGCGTCGCGCACGGCGGATTCGACCTCGTCGGCCAGGCCCGCGCCGAAGTACTCGCGCGGCAGGCCGATGCGCAGGCCTTTGAGCGGCTGCGCGGCGGTGGCGCCGGGCAGGGGCTGATCGAGCGCGGCGACATAGTCGGGTACGGCGCGCTCCACGCTGGTGGCGTCGCGCGGGTCGAACCCGGTCATCGCGGTGAGCAGGGCGGCGCAGTCCCAGGCGGTCTGCGCCATCGGGCCGGCTTGGTCGAGGCTGGAGGCGAAGGCGATCATGCCGTAGCGCGAGCACAGGCCGTAGGTCGGCTTGATGCCGGTGATGCCGCACATGGCCGCGGGCTGGCGGATCGAGCCGCCGGTGTCGGTGCCGGTGGCGGCGGGGACGAGCCTTGCGGCCACCGCTGCGGCCGAGCCGCCTGAAGAGCCGCCCGGAATAGCGGCGGCGTCCCAAGGGTTGCGCACCGGGCCGTAAGCCGAGTTCTCGTTGGCCGAGCCCATGGCGAACTCATCCATATTGGTCTTGCCGACCGTGACCATGCCCGCGCCCGAAAAGTCATCTGCGCCCGCGCCCAGACGGGCGACCACGGTGGCATCGAACGGGCTGACATAACCGGCCAGCATGCGCGAACCGGCGGTGGCCGGCAGGGCGCGGGTGACGAACACGTCTTTGTGCGCCACCGGCACGCCCAGCAACGGCCGGGTGTCGCCCGCGGCGCGGGCGGCGTCAGCGGCCTGCGCGGACTGCAGGGCGCCGTCAGCATCGACGTGGAGGAAAGCGCCCAGATCGGCGTGGGCGGCGATGCGGTCGAGCGCCGCGCGGGTGAGTTCGGCGCTGGAGACCTGCCGGGCGGCCAGTGCGGCGGACAGGGTGCGCAGGTCGGCCGTGGCGAAATCGGTCGGGGATGTGCTCATTCGACCACCCTCGGCACGAGGAACAGGCCGTCCTGCGCGTCGGGCGCGTTGCGCAGCGCGGCGTCGCGGATATTGCTCTCGGTCACGGCGTCGGCGCGCAGGCGCAGCGGCATGTCTTGCACGGCGGAGAGCGGGTGCGAAAGCGGCTCGACGCCGTCGGTGTTGACCGCACGCATTTGCTCGACCACGGCGAAAAACGCATTCAGGTCGGTCAGCAGGTGGTCGCGCTCGCTGGCGGACAGATCCAGCCGGGCGAGTTGCGCCAGGCGGTCAATATCGGGAAGGGTGAGTGACATGGTGGGGCGGGAATCGAAGGCGCAGCATCCGAGGCGGCAAAACCTGCCGTCAGGCAAGCGGACGGATCGGGGCATTTACCCGATGGATGCCAGCGGAAAACGCCATTTTATGCGCATGCATGGGTTATGATGCTCCGATTTGGCGCACGGGATTTGACCGAAAAATCAAGCCCGTTTGTTGCTTATTTCACACATCACCAGAAAGCCGGGCGCGCTTTGGCGCCGACATATTCCATGTTCCGAACCTTTCGCCAGTATTTTTCGACGGATCTCGCCATCGATCTGGGTACCGCCAACACGCTCATTTATGTGCGCGGCAAGGGCATCGTGCTCGACGAACCGTCCGTCGTCTCCATCCGCCACGAGGGCGGCCCCAGTGGCAAGAAAACCATTCAGGCCGTCGGCAAGGAGGCCAAGCAGATGCTGGGCAAGGTGCCGGGCAATATCGAGGCCATCCGCCCGATGAAAGACGGCGTGATCGCCGACTTCACCGTGACCGAGCAGATGCTCAAGCAGTTCATCAAGATGGCGCACGACACCCGGATGTTCCGGCCCAGCCCGCGCATCATCATCTGCGTGCCCTGCGGCAGCACCCAGGTCGAGCGCCGCGCCATTCGCGAGTCGGCGCTGGGCGCCGGCGCCAGCGAGGTGTACCTCATCGAAGAGCCGATGGCTGCGGCCATCGGCGCCGGGCTGCCGGTCAGTGAAGCCACCGGGTCGATGATCGTGGACATCGGCGGCGGCACGACCGAAGTCGGCGTCATCTCGCTGGGCGGCACGGTGTACAAGGGCAGCGTGCGCGTGGGCGGCGACAAGTTCGACGAAGCCATCATCAACTACATCCGGCGCAATTACGGCATGTTGATCGGCGAGCCCACGGCAGAAGCCATCAAAAAGGAAATCGGCTCGGCCTTCCCTGGCTCCGAGGTCAAGGAAATGGAAGTGAAGGGCCGCAACCTCAGCGAAGGCGTGCCGCGCAGCTTCACCATCTCCAGCAATGAAATCCTCGAAGCGTTGACCGATCCGCTCAACCAGATTGTCTCGGCGGTGAAAAACGCGCTCGAACAGACCCCGCCCGAACTCGGCGCCGACATCGCCGAGCGCGGCATGATGCTCACCGGCGGCGGTGCGCTGCTGCGCGACCTCGACCGCCTGCTGGCCGAAGAAACCGGCCTGCCGGTGCTGGTGGCCGAAGACCCGCTCACCTGCGTGGCCCGTGGCAGCGGCATGGCGCTGGAGCGCATGGATCGGCTGGGCACCATTTTCACGTCGGAGTAATCGGCGTTTTTTGCGGCGGTTTTTTGATCGGCGGTATTCCCGGTGTGCGCCAGGGTGCTTCACTGATACCGCCACGCACCTGATCCGGGCCCTTTCGATTCGAGCTGTTTCGACTCGATCCTTTTCCGCCCTGCGTTTGTTCTCGTTCCCATGGCCTACGGCACTCTTGAGCGTTCACCTCCGCCGTTTTTCCGGCAGGGGCCTTCTGCGCTCACGCGGCTGGTGCTGTTCTCCGCGCTGGCCATTTTGCTGATGGCGCTGGATGTGCGGTTCAAGGTCACGCCCATGCTGCGCCAGGGCCTGTCGGTGGCGATCTATCCCTTGCAGCGCATGGCGCAGGCGCCGGTGGACTGGTCGCGGCAACTGAGCGGCTATCTTGAAGCGCCGGCCAAGGCGCAAGCTGAAATCAGCCGCTTGCAGCGCGCCAATGTGGCCTTGTCGCTGCAGTCCCAGCTCGAAGCGCAGTTGCGGCTGGAAAACAACCGCCTGCGCGGTCTGCTCCGGTTGCAGCAGAGCCTGCCGCCGAAGTCGGTGGCGGCGCAGATCAGTGCGCAGGCCAGCGATCCGTTCAGCCGCACCGTGGTGATCGACCGCGGCAGCCTGCAGGGCGTCGAACTCGGCTCGCCGGTGATCGACGAAACCGGGCTGCTCGGCCAGGTCACGCGAGATTACCCTTGGAGCGCCGAAGTCACCCTCATCACCGACCGCGACGCCGTGGTGCCGGTGCAGAACCAGCGTACTGGCGAACGCGGCGTGGTGTACGGCGAGCCGGGGCTGGGCCAGGGCGGCATGGAACTGCGCTGGATGCCTGCTGCCGCCGATGTGCGCGTGGGCGATGTGCTGGTGACCAGCGGGGTGGACGGCATCTATCCGGCGGGCCTGCGCGTGGCGCGGGTGACTGCCGTCACGCGCCAGCGCGATACGGCGTTTGCCCGGGTGATGTGTGCGCCGCTTGCCGATGTTGAAGGCGGACGGCATGTGTTGGTGCTTCAGCCGCTCACGCCGCTGGTGGCGGGGCCATCGGTCAAGGCCGCCGAGCCGCAGATGCAAAAGTCGGGCAAAGCGGTGTCAAAGCCTGCCGCCGCAGCTTCACACTGAACCGCTGACCGTGTCTTTCCTGCCCCGCCGCCGTCGTTCTGATCAGGGTGCCATGCCTTCCGCGCGGGCCCCTGCGGGCGGTGCGCGCGAAGTGCTGCTGCTGCCGGTCAACCCCTGGTTCATCGCGCTGAGTCTGCTGATGGCGCTGCTGATCGACTTTTTGCCGCTGGGCCGTCTGGCGTGGATGCCCGATCTGGTCGCCCTCACCCTGGTGTTCTGGAATGTGCAACAGCCGCGCCGCGTGGGCATGGCCGTGGCGTTCGTGCTGGGGCTGGCGGTGGATGTGCAGCAGGGTTCGGTGCTGGGACAGCATGCGCTGATCTACACGGTGCTGAGCTATTTCGCCATCACGCTGCACCGGCGGCTGCTGTGGTTTCCGCCGCTGCAGCAGGCTTTGCATGTGCTGCCGCTGTTCGTGGCCACGCAGGTGCTGTTGCTGCTGGTGGGCATGTGGGCTGGCGGCAGCTTTCCGGGCTGGGCGTTTTTGCTGGCGCCGTTTGTGCAGGCGGCGCTGTGGCCCTTGTTGTCCTGGCTGCTGCTGGCGCCGCAGCGGCGCGCGCCGGATTCCGACCGCAATCGACCTCTGTGATGGCGGACGTGCTGAACCTTGTGCCCGCAACGGGCTCCATCCTTATTTGACCCTTCTTTGCGATGACCGAGCTGCGCAACATCGAACGCGAGCTGTTTCGCTTCCGCCGCCGCCTGATTCTGGCCGCGGCCGTGGTGGTGCTGAGCTTTGCGCTGCTGATCGGTCGCTGGGTGTGGCTGCAGGTGGTGCGGCATCGGCAGTTTTCGACCCAGGCGCAGGACAACCGCATTGCGCTGGTGCCGATTCCGCCGCAGCGCGGGCTGATACTCGACCGAAACGGCATCATCCTGGCCAACAACTACGCGGCCTACACGCTGGAAATCACGCCGTCGAAAGTGAAGGGTACGTTGCAGGACACCATCGATGCGCTCAAGGCCATCGTGCCCATCACGCCGTTCGACGAGCGACGCTTCAACAATCTGCTGGGGCAGTCGCGGCGCTTTCAGTCACTGCCGATTCTCAACAAGCTCAATGATGATGAGGTGGCGCGCTTCGTGGCGCAGCGCTTTCGCTTTCCGGGCGTGAATGTGCGGGCAAGGCTGTTTCGCAACTATCCGCTGGGCGCGCTGGGCTGCCATCTGCTGGGCTATATCGGCCGCATCAACCAGGCCGAGCAGCAGCGCATCGACGACAGCGACGACGCCAGCAACTACCTCGGCACCGACCATATCGGCAAGCTGGGCGTGGAGCAGGCTTACGAGACGCAGCTGCATGGCATCACCGGCTATGAGGAAGTCGAGGTCAACGCCGTGGGGCGGCCGGTGCGCAAGATCAAGACCGTGGCCGCCACGCCCGGACAGAATCTGGTGCTCGGGGCGGACATCCGCCTGCAGAAGCTCATCGAAGACCTCTACGGCAAACGGCGCGGGGCTTGCGTGGCCATCGATCCGCGCAATGGCGAAGTGCTGAGCTTTGTCTCCATGCCCACCTTCGATCCCAATCTGTTCGTCGACGGCATCGATCAGGTCAACTGGGATGCGCTCAACACCTCGCCCGACCGGCCGTTGCTCAACCGCGTGCTGCGCGGCACCTTTCCGCCGGGCTCGACCTACAAACCTTATCTGGCGACGGGCGCGCTGACCGACGGCATCCGCACCGCGCAGTGGAGCTTTCACGACCCTGGCTATTTCATGTTCGCCGGACACCGTTTTCGCGATGACGTGCCGGGGGGGCATGGCATCGTCGACATGCACAAGGCCATTCAGGTGTCGTGCGACGTGTATTTCTACATGGTCGCGCACGATTGGGGCGTGGACGGCATGGCCAAATGGACGCAGCAGTTCGGCTTCGGCCAGGCCACCGGCATCGATCTCAAGGGCGAGGCCAAGGGCGTGCTGCCTTCGCGCGAGTGGAAGCGCAAGGCCTTTCGCAGCCCGGCGCAGCAGCGCTGGTATCCGGGCGACACCATCAGCCTGGGCATCGGCCAGGGCTACAACAGCTTCACCCCGCTGCAGATGGCCACGGCGCTGTCCACGCTGGCCAATCAGGGCACGCGCTACGAGCCGCGCGTGGTGCGTGCGATCGAAGACATGGGCACGCGCCGCTTCACGCCGGTGGTCGCGCCAGTGGCCCAGCGCGTCGACCTCAATCCAGCGTACTGGCAGGTGGTGCACGGCGGCATGATGGCGGTGAACCAGACCGGCGGCACGGCGGCAGAGGCCTTCAAGGGCGCGCTCTACACCACGGCGGGCAAGACCGGCACCGCGCAGGTCTTCAGCGTGGGCCAGAACCAGACCTATGACGCCAAGGACATCGCCCATCATCTGCGCGACCATGCGCTGTACGTGGTGTACGCCCCGGCCGACAACCCGGTGATCGCCCTGGCGATGATTGTGGAGAACGCCGGATTTGGCGGGGTTGCGGCCGCGCCCATCGCGCGCAAGGCGCTCGACTATCACCTGCTCGGCCTCTACCCCACCGATGAGGAAATCGAGAAGATCAGCGGCGCCAAGCCGCAGCCGGTGCAGTTTGCCTACGCGGGCGAGCGCGAAGGCGTGCCGATCATTCCTGGCGCCAAGCCGCCGCCTGTTCCGGCGACATCCGCCCCGGCGGGCGCTGCTTCTGGTGCTGCTTCTGGAGCCGCCGCCGCGATGGGGGCCGCAGGAGTTGCGGAGAAGCCCGCGCCTGCACCGGCGGCTGCGTCCAGCGCGCGCGCCCAGCCCACCGTCTTCGATGCGGAGGCAGTGGGTAACTACCCGCGCACCGCCTGCGCGGGCGGGGTATGCGTAGGCACCCACGCTCCCGCTACGCGGTCGCTGCCCCCCGAGGGGGCGTACCCCGTCTTGGGCTGGCCCGGCGGCGGGGTGCGTGCACCGCTGTTCACCCGCTTCGGCGCCCGGCCCGATGTGAGTGATGAATCGGAAGGGGTAAGGCTATGAGCGCTCTGCACGGCCGCTCCGAAAGAGCGCTCAACTCCTTCGGGGATGAGGCTGGACCAGCGAAGACGCCTGCGCGTGTTCGCGTGCCTGCTGAATCCGAGCGGCCTGCAAGCCGCGAGGTGGGCAAGAGCGCAGCGAGGAGGGCTGTTTTATGAGTGGGACCTTCGGCCGCCCGCCGCTCTGGCGGCGAGTGCGTCCCTATCTCACCGGCTTCGATGCGCCGCTGGCCGCCGCGCTGTTGTGGCTGGTGGCCATCGGCTGCATCGTGCTGTTCTCCGCCTTGCAGGACGCGCATGTGCCGTTCGACGATCATCTGCGCAATCTGGCCATCGGCTTGCTGGTGCTGTTCGTCGCGGCGCAGGTGCCGCCGCAGCGGCTGATGCAGATCGCCGTGCCGGTCTACACCTTTGGCGTGGCGCTGCTCATCGCCACGGCCATGTTCGGGCTGGTGCGCAAGGGCGCGCGCCGCTGGCTCGATCTGGGGATCACCGTGGTGCAGCCGTCCGAGATCATGAAAATCGCCGTGCCGCTGATGCTGGCGTGGTATTTCCAGAAGCGCGAGGGCCAGATCCGGGTGAAGGATTTTTTCATCGCCACGGTACTGCTGCTCATCCCCGTCGGTCTCATCATGAAGCAGCCCGACCTCGGCACCGCGCTGCTGGTGCTGCTCACCGGGGCCTTCGTCATCTTTTTCGCCGGGCTGTCGTGGCGGGTCATCGCCTTGCTGTTTGCGCTGGCTGCGGCTGGCGCGCCAGTGATGTGGCACTTCATGCACGACTATCAACGGCAGCGGCTGATGATGCTGCTCGACCCGCAGAGCGACCCCCTGGGCAAGGGCTTCAACATCATCCAGAGCATGATCGCCATCGGCTCCGGCGGGGTGTTCGGCCAGGGCTATCTGCACGGCACCCAGGCGCATCTGAACTTCGTGCCCGAATCGCATACCGACTTCGTGTTCTCGGTACTGGCCGAGGAATGGGGGCTGGCCGGCAATCTCATGCTGCTGGCCGCCTATACCTTCTTCATCGTGCGCGGGCTGATGATCGCGGCCAATGCCCCCACGCTGTTCTCGCGCCTGCTGGCAGCGTCGGTGACCCTGATCTTTTTCATCTACGCCTTCGTCAACATGGGCATGGTGTCGGGCATTCTGCCGGTGGTTGGCGTGCCGCTGCCCTTCGTCAGCTATGGCGGCACCGCGCTCATCACCCTCATGCTGGGCGCGGGCATGCTGTTTTCCATCGCCAAATCCAAGCGGCTGGTGCAGAGTTGAGCGGCGCACGCTTACGTCGCATCGTCCCGGCCAGTCAGTGCGGATGGCCTTCGAGGTTTTTCCGGTTGTCGCTGACAACGGCCGCAACCATGTCCGCGATGATGCGCACCCGTGGCGCGTCGCGCAGGCCTTGCTGGATCACCAGCCAGATGTCCTGCGACACGCATTGCCCCGGTGAAAGGCAGCGCGTGAGCTGCGGATGGGTATCCGCGATGTAGCACGGCAGCACCGCCAGCCCCAGACCCTGCTCCGCCGCGTGCAACTGGGTGAACAGGCTGTTCGCCGTGAGTGCGATGCGTGCTTCGGGAAAGTGCTCGCGCTGCCACCGCGCCTGCGCCAGATGCTGAAGGGAGGCATCCCAGCCGATCCAGGGCAGTTTGGCGAGCCCGGCCTTGCCGGGCTTGCGGGTCTGTGGCAGCAACCCCTTGGCGGCGTACACCGCATACGCCTGCACCCCCAGCCCCGGACACCCATCGTGGGCTGTCAAAGCACTTCGCCCTGTTCATGGCCCTGGCCTGCGCGGTCACGGTCGCCAATCTTTACTACGCGCAGCCCTTGTTGCAGCAGTTCGCGGTCACCTTTCATGCAAGCATCGCGGAGGTCGGCGTGGTGCCGTCGGCGGTGCAGATCGGATACGCTGGTGGTTTGCTGTTCCTGGGTCCCTTGGGCGACCGGCATGCCCGGCATCTTCTCATTCTCGGTCTGGGCGCGCTGCTGCCTTTGGCTTTGCTGGCCGCTGCCGCCGCCCCTTCCGTGCTCTGGCTGGCCTTCGCGATGTTGGCCGTCGGGCTGTTGTCCTCGATCATTCAGCAGATCATTCCGTTGGTGGCGCATGTCACGCCGACTCCTTCGCGCGGCAAGGCGATTGGCATTGTGATGAGCGGACTGATGATCGGCATTCTCGGTGGACGGGGGATTGCAGGCGGTATTGCACAGTGGGCGAACTGGCGGTGGGCGTTCGCCTTCGGTGCCGCCTCAAGCGCCGCGACGTGGATGATGCTGTGGCGCGTGCTGCCACGGCTGCCCGCGCAGGTGGAAGAAACGCAGGGATATGTCGCGCTGATGACCTCGACGCTGGGTCAGTTCGTCCGGCATCGCGAACTGCGTTTCGCGGCGTTGACGGGCGCGCTGTTCTTCGGCAGTTTCAGCGTGTTCTGGGTCGGGCTGACCCCTGTATTGCAAGGCCCGGCCTATGGCTATGGCCCGGCGATAGTCGGCGCGTTCGGTTTGCTGGGCATCGCCGGGGCGTCCTCCGCCGCATTCGCGGGGCGCTGGTCCGATCGCCCGGGCGGTGCGCGCCGGGTGCGGCTGGCGGCACTGGTGACGATGCTGCTTTCATGGGGTGCGGCAGCGTTCGCCATGCAGGGTGTCTGGGGGCTGATCATCGGCTGCCTCGCCATCGATGCAGGCTGCCAAGGCGCGCACATCGCCAATCTCGCCACGATTCACGCCTTGCCTGGTGAAGCCCGCAGCCGCATCAATGCGGTGTACATGAGCGCGTATTTTGGTGGCGGCGCCGTCGGTTCGTTGATCGCCAGTCTGGCCTGGGACGTGGGCGGCTGGCTGGCCGTGGTGCTGTGCGGTGCCCTGTTTGCGGGGCTAGGTTTGGTGGTGGAGTACGCCCGGTCGTTTGATTCCATCACTTCGTTCTGATCGACTCCCAGCCCTCCACCACCACCTTGCCGATGCTGCGGCCCGTCTCCACCAGCGCGTGCGCGCGCTTGAGCGTGGCGGCGTCGATCGGGCCGAGGCGGGTGTTGAGCGTGGTTTTTAGCTGGCCTGCATCCACGAGCCGTGCCACCTCGTCGAGCAGGCGACCCTGCTCGGCCAAGTCCGCGGTGGCGAACATCGAGCGGGTGAACATGAACTCCCAGTGGACGGACACGCTCTTGCGCTTGAACGCCATGATGTCGAGCTGCTTGGGGTCGTCGATCAGCGCGAAGCGGCCTTGCGGCGCGATCAGTTCGGCGATGTCGGCCAGGTGCCGCGCGGTTTGCGTGGTGCTGAACACGAAGGCGGGTGCGCCCAGACCGAGGGCCTGCACCTGCGGCGCCAGCGGCTGGCTGTGATCGAGGATGTGATGGGTGCCCATGCGCCGCACCCAGTCGCGGGTTTCGGGACGCGAGGCGGTGGCGATGACGGTGAGCCCAGTCAACTGCCGCGCCAGTTGGATGGCGATGGAGCCCACCCCGCCCGCGCCGCCGATGATGAGCAGCGCGGACGCGGCGCCGGGCACGGGGCGACGCACGTCCAGCCGGTCGAACAGCGCCTCCCAGGCGGTGATGGCGGTCAGCGGCAGCGCCGCGGCTTGGGCGAAGTCGAGGCTGGCGGGCATGTGGCCGACGAGGCGTTCGTCCACGCAATGCAGCGCGGAGTAAGTGCCGGGCCGGGTGATGTCGCCGGCGTAGTACACGCGGTCGCCGGGGCGCAAGCGCGTGGCCTCGGGGCCGGTGGCCAGCACGGTGCCCGCGGCGTCCCAGCCCAGCACCTTCCACTCGCCCGCGGGTGGTGCGCTGCTGGCGCGCACTTTCACGTCGACGGGGTTCACTGAAATGGCTTCGACGGCCACCAGCACATCGTGGCCGCTCGGCTGGGG
>NZ_JBYCKI010000011.1:0-28470 GCF_057473305.1 Thiomonas sp. TH-17 | reverse complement strand
TTCAGCTCGAAACGCCGCGCGCCTATTTCCGCAGCGCCATCACGCCCAACGAGGCGTTCTATGTGCGCTATCACTTGCCCGACATTCCCAACGCGATCGACCTCAAAACCTGGCGTCTGGAACTCACCGGCAATTTCAAGCGGCCGCTGCAGTTCAGCTTCGATCAGTTGTTGCGCGAGTTCCGCAGCGTGGACATTGCCGCGGTGAACCAATGTTCGGGCAATTCGCGCAGCCGCTTTCAGCCGCGCGTGCCCGGCGGCCAGTGGGGCAACGGTGCGATGGGCAACGCGATGTGGACGGGCGTGCGCCTACGCGATGTGCTGGCCCGGGCCGGTATCGAAAAGGGCACGGTGCAGATTCAGTTCGAAGGGCTCGACCATGGGCCGGGTCCCGAGGGCAAAGGATCGCACCGCTTTTTCAAGTCGTGGGACGTGCACGAGCCCATCCTCGACGAGGCGGTCATCGCCTACGCCATGAACGGCGAACCGCTGCCCATGCTCAACGGTTTTCCGGTGCGGCTGATCATGCCGGGCAAGTTCGCCACTTACTGGACCAAACACCTCACCCACATCCGCGCGCTCACCGAGCCGGACACCAACTTCTGGATGAAGCCGGCCTATCAAATTCCGGATACCCCCAACGGCAACACCACCCCCGCGGATCTGAAAGCGGGCAAGGTGAAAATGGTGCCCATCGGCCACGTCAACATGCCCGTGCGCTCCTTCATCATCGACCCGGACGACAGCGCGCCCGTGGTGCACGGCATGCCCACGGTGATACGCGGCATCGCCTTCAGCGGCATGGGCGGCATCCGCAAGGTCGATGTCTCCACCGACGGCGGCCAGACCTGGAAGGCGGCCAAGCTCGGGCGCGATCTCGGCCGCTATTCCTTCCGCGAGTTTGAACTGGTGTGGAAGCCCGAACTACCCGGCTTGCAGACCCTCGCCGTACGCGCCACCGACACCGGCGGACATGTGCAGCCCGACAGCGGAGTGTGGAACCCCGGCGGCTATCTGTGGAACAAGATCGAGCGCCAGCAGGTGCTCGTGCTCGGCGCCTGAACGGGAGAGAAGATCATGCACAAAACCCTCAACCTCCTCACCCTCGCTGCCGCCGCTGGGCTGGCGCTGCTGACGCTCACGCCGCCATCGGCACTGGCCGAAACCCCGCGCCCCGGGCTGCTGAGTGTCGGCGACTATGCCGGAGGCCCGCTGGGCTCGGAACTGCAGCCCGCGCGCGTGCAGCCGGGCAACGGCGCGGTGTACCGGGTGGGCAAGTGGCCCACCTACACCGCCGAGCTGGCCGCCGGTCCCGGGCGCGACGCCGTGCTGGGCAATTGCAGCATGTGCCACAGCGTGACCTACATCACCATGCAGCCTCCGCTGCCTGCGGCGACGTGGGAAGCCGAGGTGCACAAGATGATCAAGACCTTCGGCGCGCCCATCCAGGAGGCGACGGCCAAGGAGATCATCACCTACCTGCAGACGCACTACACGCCAGACACCCGCAAGGAGTGAAAGAGCCCCCTGGGTCGGCTTGCCGACCCGCCCCCCGAGGGGGATGAGAAAACTTGGGACGGCCCGGCGTTTTCTCATGCGCTGCCAACCGCTGTCTTGTCAGCCGTTCTTGATGCGGCTGACGATGGCGTCGGTGAAGCGCTGGGTATTGGCCCGCCCGCCCAGATCACCCGTGCGGATGTTGTCGACATTCAGCGTATCGGAGATCGCCTGGCGCAGGCGGTTGGCCTTGTCGTGCAGATCGACGTGATCGAGCATGAGGGCGGCGGCCAGCATCAGCGCGATGGGGTTGGCGATGCCCTTGCCCGCGATGTCGGGCGCCGAGCCGTGCACCGCCTCGAAGATGGCCGCGTCCTGGCCGATGTTGGCGCCGGGCGCCATGCCCAGCCCGCCCACCAGACCGGCGGCCAAATCCGACAGAATGTCGCCGAACAGATTGGTCGTCACCAGCGTGTCGAACTGCCACGGGTTGATGACCAGCTTCATGCAGCAGGCATCGACGATCACGTCGTTGAGCTCGATCTGATCGGCGTACTTCTCCTTGTGCAGCAGGTAGGCGGTTTCCAGAAAGATGCCGGTGAGCGCCTTCATGATGTTGGCCTTGTGCACCACGGTCACCTTCTTGCGCCCCAGGGCGATGGCGGTGCGGAAGGTGTAGTCGAGAATGTTGCGCGCACCCTGCCGCGTGTTCACCCCGGTGGCAATGGCCACGGCGTGCGGGTCGCCGTCGATGGGGATGTAATGCTCGTAACCCATATACAGACCTTCGACGTTCTCGCGGAAAACCAGCAGGTCGATGTCGTCATAGCGGCCTCCGGGGATCAAGGTCTTGGTGGGCCGCATATTGGCGTAGAGCTTGAACGCCTCGCGCAGGCGCACATTGCTGGAGCGATAGCCGCCGCCCGAGGGCGTTTCCAGCGGCCCCTTGAGCGCCAGCCGCGTGGTGCGGATGCTGGCCAGCGTGGCCGCGGGCAGCGGGTCGCCCGCGGTCTTCACCCCGCCCAGGCCCGCCACCTGCGAATCCCAGTCGAAGGGCGCATCGAGCGCATCGAGCGCGGCCAGGGTGGCATCCATGATTTCGGGGCCGATGCCGTCTCCGGCGATCAGGGTGGCGGGAATGCTTGGGGTCATCGAAGTCTCCGTTGATGGGGCGCTGATTCAGCAAGCAAGGTGCGTGCCGCAACGCATGATGGCTAGGGCCTGGACAGACCCTAAACTGTAGCGAACGCATTCGACGACAAGGGAGCGAACATGAATTTCCGCAGCGGTCTGGTCATCCTGGTGATCGTGCTCATCGCCATCTTTTCCGCACTGAACTGGAGCGTGCTGATGGCGCCCACCGATCTGTCGCTGGGCTTCACCACGGCGAAGGCGCCGCTGGGGCTGATCATGCTCGGGCTCATCGTGGCGCTGGCCGCCGTGTTCCTGATTTACATCGTGGTGCTGCAGGCCGGGATGATGAGCGATTCACGCCGCGTCGCCAAAGAACTCAAGGCGCAGCGCGAACTGGCCGACAAGGCCGAAGCGTCGCGCTTCGACGAACTGCGCAACCTGCACAGCGCCGATCTGGACAAGCTGATGGCCCGCGTCGACCAACTCGACCGCGAATTGCGCAGCGCCATCGAGGCCAATGCCAACGGCCTCAGCGCCACGCTGGGTGAGATTGACGACCGTCTGCAACGTGCGGGCACGCCGCGGCTGATGGGGTGACTGACGATTCCCCACGTCGCGGGGAAAACGCTTTACTCCCTCCCCACTCGTGGGGGCGGCGGCGGAAAAAGCAAAGCCAGCCCTTGGACGGATTTGGGCGTTGAGGAAGTCTGCGCTCCGATCCGCATCACACTGGGCGCCAGACAGGTCGTGGCGTTGCAGGCCTGCACCCGCAGCGCCAGCGTGGCGCGCTGATCGGGCGTCAGCGCGGGCAGATCCAGCGTCACCCGCCCTTCCCAAACCGCAATGCCCTGCGGCGCAAAAGCCGGACGAAACTGTTGCGGCGGCGGATAGCGCACCCCCGGCAGCGGCTGGCCGCCGACCAACACGGTGGTGGCGATCAAATTCGGCTCGGAAGCCGGGTTCGCGTTGATGTGAAACCCGGGCGCGATGTGCAAGTGCAGCCGGTCGCTCGCCAACCATTTCACCTGCACCCGGTCTGAGGAACACGCGCCTTGCGGCAGCCCGGCGCAATCCGCTGGCCGGATGGGGGTTGTCTGTTGAAGCGACGTAAACACCGCGCGCCCCGCAGCGCTACCCAGCGTCTGCAGCAGATCGGGCCAATCGAGCGGGCGCGCCTGCACCTGCAAGGCCAGAGGCCGCAGCGCGCGGCGTGCCGCATCAGCCCAATGCGCCTGCCCGGTGCGCTGCGCCAATTCAAGCAGCACGGCAATGGCCGCGCTCTGCCCGGAAGGCCGATGCACATCACCCTGCAAGGGAGTGGGGAATGGCAAAGAATCGGTTGCGGGCGCCGAGCGCAGGCTGCCATCTGGCGCGGCGAACCGCTGCAGCAGAGCTTCGGCCAGGTCGCTGGCGCGCTGGCTCCAGCGCGCATCGTGCTGCACGCTGGCGAGAGTGAGATAGGCGCGGGCAAGCTCGGCGTAATCGTCGAGAAAACCGGGATTGCCGACGTGCCCGCCCGCCCATTGATGCACCAGCAGACGCTGATGCGGGCTCCAGGCGTGCTGCCACTCCCAGTCGGCCGCGCGCACGGCGGCCTCAGTCAGCGCGCGGTCGTCCAGCACCATGCCCGCCTGGGCCAGCGCGCGGATGGCCATCGCGTTGTCGGCGGTGACGATCTTGTCGTCGCGCCGCGGCTGCGGGCGATGGTTGCGCGCGGCGAGCAGGGCGCGGCGCTGCGGCGCGAGTTGTTCCAGCCGCGCGACCCACTGCCCCTGCCGCAGCAGGTGCTCGGCCACTTCGCGCCGCTGGCGCAGCACGCCTGATTCGCTTCCCGGATGCACGGGCGTCAGCGCGTAGAGAGCAAACCACGCCTGCGCCTGCCGCGGGCCGAGCACGCCGTCGATCTGCGTCGTCGTCCACAGATCGGTGGCGCCTTCCACCCCGCCGGTTTCGGCGGCGATGGCCGTGGCGAACACGCCCTGCGGCAGGCGCAGATCGCGCAACAAAAAGCCTGCGGTGCGCTGCGCCGTCCAGCGCAGGTCGGGCAGCCGGGTCTGCGCGTAGGCCCGCGCATAGACCGAGAGCAGTTGGGCGTTGTCCGACAGCATCATCTCGAAATGCGGCACCGACCAGCCGGGATCGACGGCGTAGCGGCGAAAACCGCCGCCGAGCTGATCCATCAGCCCGCCCTGCGCCATGGCCTGCAGGGTGAACACCGCAGCCTGCGTCGCTTTCGGCTCGCCCGCGCCGCCGCGCGCCAACAGCCAGGCCAGCAGCGGCGGCTGCGGAAAACGCGCGGCAGCAGTGGCTGAGGCGAAACCGCCGTCGAGGGCGTCGAAGCGGTGAAGCGCCTCGGTCTGCGCGGCCTGCGTCCAGGCCGCAGGGTCGATCGGCGCCGAGGCATCGCCCGCAATGGCCGCAGCCTGCATGGCCTGCGCGATCTGCGCGGCGATGCGCTTGACCTCGGCCGGATGCTGCGTCCAGTTCTTGTGCAAAGTCGCGAGCAGGGTGGGAAAGCCCTCCTGCTGCGCCGTGGCCTTGGGCGGGAAGTAGCTACCGATGTAGAACGGCTGTAGATCGGGGGTGAGAAAGACGTTGTTCGGCCAGCCGCTGTCACGCGTCATGAGTTGCCGCGCCAGCATGTAGATGTGATCGATGTCGGGCCGTTGTTCGCGGTCGACCAGCACGTTGACGAACCAGCGGTTCATCAGCGCGGCGATCTGCGGGTTGCGGTAAAGCTCGCGCTGCGCCACATGGCACCAGTAGCAGGCGGAGTAGCCGATGGACAGATAGATGGGCTTGTTCTCGCGCCGCGCCTTCTCCAGCGCCTCACGTCCCCACGGGTACCAGTCCACAGGGTCGTGGGCGTGCTCCAGCAGGTAAGGATCGTGCGAGGCGGCAAGCCGGTTCGTGGGGGCCGCCTGAGCCGCAGCCGTACCCAGTAAGACCCATGTGGCGAGGAACGACACCAGCGCTCCGAGGCGAAGCAGCGCTCTCATCAGCCCCCCTCCGCTTGCGCGAGCACGAGAGCCACCGCCTGCTCGCGTGCAGCCTGCACTGCCTGCGCAATCGCCGCGGCCTTGCCACCCGATTGCGTGACTTGCTGAGCAATCGCCCCCGCGTCCACGCCCTGCGCCGCATCCAATGCGGCCAGCAGGCGCGCGCGTTGCGGATACGGTTGCTGCGGAAAGTCGCCGCCACGTCCGCGATGATCGGCTTCGCAGGCCAGCAGCGCCTGCGCGAATCGTTCCGGTCGGCGCAAGGCGTCACAGCGCTGCAGCAGGCGCAGCGTGGCCTCGGCGCCGAAGCCCAGACAGCGGTGAATATTGCCGTGCTCGGCGGCCACCACGGCGGCCAGCTCGGCGCAGTCGGTCGGCACCCGCAGTCTTCGCGCCACTGCGGCCGCCAGCGCCACGCTGCGCTGCTCGTGGCCAATGTGGCGCGGCAAGACATCGGCAGGTGTTGTGCCCTTGCCCAGATCGTGCATCAGGCAGGCCCAACGCACTGCCAGCGGGGCGTCGAGTGCGACCGCCGCCTGCAGCACCAGCATGACGTGCACCCCGGTATCGATCTCGGGGTGATAGTCGGCCCGCTGCGGCACGCCCCAAAGACGGTCTAGCTCCGGCAGCAACCGCGCCAGCGCGCCACATTCGCGCAGCACGGCGAACAGGCGCTGCGGCTGCGGCTCCATCAGCCCGCGCGCCAGTTCCTGCCACACGCGCTCGGGAACCAGCGCGTCCACCTCGCCCGCGGCAACCATGTCGCGCATCAAGTCCATCGTTTCGGGCGCCACAGTGAAGTCACCAAACCGCGCCGCGAACCGCGCCAGCCGCAGAATGCGCACCGGGTCTTCCGCAAACGCCGCCGAGACATGCCGCAACACCCGCGCCCGCAGATCGCGCTGGCCGCCGTAAGGATCGATGAGCGTGCCATCCGCCGCGCGCGCCATGGCGTTGATGGTCAGATCGCGGCGCAACAAATCTTCCTCCAGCGTGACCTCGGGCGCCGCCTGCACGACAAAGCCGCGATAGCCCGGCGCCGTCTTGCGCTCGGTACGCGCCAGCGCGTATTCCTCGTGGGTTTGCGGATGCAGAAACACCGGAAAGTCGCGCCCCACCGGCAGAAACCCGGCGTCAAGCATCTGCTGCGGTGTCGCCCCCACCACCACCCAGTCGCGGTCGCCATGCGGACGCCCCAGCAAGGCATCCCGCACCGCACCGCCCACGACAAAGGACCGACCGGGAGGATGAACGACAGAAGAAGTCATGACGGTCAGTGTAAAAGCTCGCGGCCAAATGGAAACAGGCCGCGCGAGGCGGCCTGTTTCCATCAAGTCAACCTGTCATCAAGGCAACGAGGCTTCCCACAGCCCGTTGTCCGTTTTGTCGCTGTTCTGCCATGTGCCCTTTGCCGACTTGTTAGTCGCATCGAACTGACCGATATACGTGGCGCCAGTGCTCGTATTGCCCATAAACTGCCCTTGTTCATTCAAGGCTCCGGTCAAGGTGAAAGGCCCGTTCAATTTGGAAGTGCAGTTGCTCACGTTTTGGCTTGCGTCGATCACCCCTGATTGATTGACAACCACCTTGCAAGTACCAGAATCACCACCGGACGGCAACGATGAAGAGTAGCTGGCAGACCAAGTGCCAGCAAAGGCAGCTAACGAGGAAGTCGTGCCGGGATTGAGGTTCACCCCCGTGCTGGGCTGATCGGGATTCCAACTATTCACAACGGTGTCGCTGCCGACTGGCGCCGTGATGACTACGGCATTGTTTCCACAAGCCGTCGTGGACAACACATAACTGCCATCGCTGCCCGTTTTGTTAGGAGAAGTGGAACAAACTTGTCCAGTTGCTGGGTTGGTCGCCGTGACGTAGACACCGGAAACGCCACCTCCAGAACTGTTCGTCACCTGGCCTGAAACACAATCCGCCGTGCAGGTCACAGCTGTTGTTCCTCCACCCCCGCCCCCACCACACCCCGCCAGAAGCGCCGCCAGGCCCAACACGGCCACATGCCGGTAGTTCCACATCACGTTTTTCATACCCCCTCCGATTGTGTTTTCGAATGAACTGAATCGCCCAGCCCTGCTGCTTGGCGGCGATGTGGATGAAATTGTCCAACTTTCGAACAGCCAATTTTTCTGGTGTTTCAAAAATTGACACTTTTCGCCAAATCCTCCGCAGCTTCCCGCTGCTACGCTTAGACTTTACAAAGTCGCAAGCAGCGACAAACAGCGATATGAGTCCGGTCATCGAAATTCGTAATGAATAATGACCGTTTCTCTTCATTTTTCTGCAGGGACATCCCGGCGTATGGGGCAAGAAACTCAAGCGCGATTTACCGACTCCTGGTGCTCTGAAATTGCACAGTGGGCGGAGCATTTGCCGCTGATGACGGGCTGTTTCGATGCGCAGAGCCGGTTGTTGTATTGCAACACGGCGTATGCGAACTGGCTGGGCAAATTGCCGCAGGCGCTGCTGGGTGAACCTTTGGCGAGCCTGGTTTCGGGGCCGACGCTGCAGTCCATCACCCCGCATATCGACTTGGTGCTGCGCGGCCAGATCACGCAGTATGAGCGCCAGTCACCGTTCGAAGGCCACCACGGCGCCAGTTGGCTGCAGGTGCGTCTGGTGCCTTTTCCGCGCGAGGCCAACGAGCCGGTATCGGGCTATTTCTGCTTCATGCAGGACACCACCCGGCTGCATGCCAGCGACACTTCGCTCGACCTGCTGCGCACCAGCCCCGGGCTGACGGTCTGGGATTTGAATCTGCTGACCGGGCAGTTGCGCGCCGAGCAGAACTGGCTCGACGAGGCGCACCGGCATGAACCCAAGACCTTCACCATTCCCGAATGGATGGGCCATGTGGTGCCGGCCGATCTGCCGGCGCTGGAGCAGGCGATCGCGCGCATCAGCGCCCCCGGCGGTTTTGTGCAGACGGTGGAGACGCGCTTCATTCGCGTTGACGGCAGCATGGTGAGCACCATGAACCACGGCATGGTGCGCGAGCGCGGACAAGACGGCGCCGCCACGCGCATCTTCGGTCTGACCTGGGACATCACCGAGCTGCGGCAGACGCAGAAGCGGCTGCACCGCAGCGAAAGCCGGTTCCGCATGCTGGCGGAGTTGTCCAACGAGTGGTTCTGGGAGACCGACGCCGACGGCACGCTGAGCTATATCTCGCGCAGTTCGCGCCGCACCGAGGCGTCGCCTTTGGCCAGCCTGAATCTGGTGGGTCATAACCTCAGCGCACTGTACCCGGGGCAAGAGTTTTCGCCGGAATGGGCGCAGCTGCGCTTTCTGATGGAAGAGCACGAGGATGTGCACGACCTGGTCGCGCCATTCCGTCTGCAGACCGATCAGGCGCTGATGTGGTGGCGCATCGACGCGGCCCCGATCATCGATCATCTCGGTCTGTTCCAGGGCTACCGCGGCGTGATGCGCGACGTCACCAAGGCGCACCAGGCCGAAGAGAAGCTTGAACTTGCTGCCTACCGCGACTCCCTCACCGGCCTGGCCAACCGCACCCTGTTTGAGAAGCATGTCGAAGACGCCATCGAGGTCACCCCGCCGGGGCAGAGCTTTGCCGTGCTGTTCATCGGCCTCGACCGCTTCAAACTCGTTAACGACGCGCTGGGCCATGCGGCCGGCGATATGGCGCTGGTCGAAACCGCCCAACGCCTGGTGCAGCTTGCCCGCCCCAACAACACCGCCGCGCGCTTCGGCGGCGACGAGTTCCTGATTCTGGCGCGCGACGCGCACGATGCGGCGCAGGCCATGCGCCTGGCCGCGCTGGTGCAAGACAAGCTCAGCGAGCCCATCGAGCATGGCGGGCGCACCCTGCAGTTCAGCGCCAGCATCGGCGTGGCCGTGTTCCCGCAACATGGGCAGACCACCGCCGAGCTGGTGGGCCGCGCCGATGCGGCGCTGCACGAGTCGAAAGTGCTCGGGCGCAACCGCGTGGAGTCGTTCTCGGTGGCGCTGCAGTCGCGCATCGAACGCCGTTCGCAGCTCGAAGAAGAACTGCGCGCGGCCATTGCCCATCGCCGCTTCGAGGTGCATTTCCAGCCCATCTGGGCACGTCGACAAAGCGTGCTGTTGCACGACGAATCCGCCAGCCTGGAGACCCTGCGCCGCGCCTACGAGATCAGCGGCTTCGAGGCCCTGGCCCGCTGGACGCGCGGCAACGGCGAGCGGGTGCAGCCCGATGAGTTCATCTCCATCCTCACGGACGGCGGTCTGCTCGACAGCTTCGGCCCGGTGATGATGTCCATCGCCCTGGAAGGCTTCGCCCGCCTGCGCAAGGAGCAGGGCTTCGAGGGCACGATGGCCTACAACGTGTCGCCGCGACAGCTGCACGTCAACGCCTGCGTGCCCTGCGTGTCCGAGGCGGCCAACGGCTTTGGCGTGCCGCCCGACCGGCTGATGCTCGAACTCACCGAAAACGTGGAGATCGAGCACAACCCCGACCTGCTCGCCGTGCTCGACGCCTTCCGGCAGATGGGCATGCAGCTCTCGCTCGACGACTTCGGCGCGGGTTATTCCAATCTGGGCTATCTCACCCGGCTGCCGGTGTCGCAAATCAAGCTCGATCGCGCCATTGCCTCCGGCGTGAGCACCGACCGGTTCAAGGCCGCGATTGCCCGCGCCACCCTCACCATGGCCAAAACACTCAATCTGGAAGTGGTGGCCGAAGGCGTGGAGTCGGTTGCCGACCTGCTCTGGCTCGAGCGCGCCGGCTGCCCGCTGATTCAGGGCTGGGTGTTTTCACGCGCCCTCAATGTGCAGCAGGCGCTGAACCTGCTGCGCGATCTGCGCACGCAGTAAACCAACGGACGCACGCCCCACCCAAGGCAGGAACACGCCGCCGCTGCAGGGCCGCCCCAAGGCGGCGGCAGCCCCCTCGGGGGGCAGCGCAGGCGAAGCCGAAGCGTGGGGGCACCTATTCCGGCCGGAGCTCCCGCCGCAGAATCTTGCCGACCGGCGTCTTGGGCAGTTCGCCGCGAAACTCGATGAACTTGGGCCGCTTGTAGCCGGTGAGCTGCTCGTGCAGGAAGTCGCGCAGTTGCGCCTCAGTCAGCGCCGGATCTTTTTTCACCACGAACAGCTTCACCGCCTCGCCGGAATTCGCATCGGGCACGCCCACCGCGGCGGCTTCGAGCACGCCGGGATGCATCACCGCCACGCCCTCCACCTCGTTGGGATAGACGTTGAAGCCCGACACCAGAATCATGTCTTTCTTGCGGTCGATGATTTTCACAAAGCCCCGCGCATCGACCTCGCCGATATCGCCCGTGCGCAAAAAACCGTCGGCGGTAAAGGTGCTGGCGGATTCTTCCGGGCGGTTCCAGTAGCCGCGCATCACCTGCGGCCCCTTCAGGGCGATTTCGCCGGGCAGACCGGGCGCCACTTCGCGGCCGTTTTCGTCCACCAATTGCAACTCGGTCGACGGAATCGGCATGCCGATGGTGCCGCTGTAGCGGTCGGTGTCGGTGGGGTTGCAGATCGCCGAGGGCGAGGTTTCAGACAGGCCGTAGCCTTCGCAGATGGGGCAGCCGGTGCGCTCCAGCCAGCGCTTGGCCACGGCCTCCTGCACGGCCATGCCGCCGCCCAGGCACATTTTCAGCGCCTTCCAGTTCACCGTATCGAAATCCGGGTGGTTGAGCAGGCCGTTGAACAGCGTGTTCACCGCCGGAAAAGAGTGCACCTCGTACTTCGCCAGTTCCTTGAGCGTCGCTGGCAGGTCGCGCGGGTTGGGGATGAGAATCATCATGCCGCCCTCTTGCGCGCTGAGCATCATGATCACGGTGAAGGCGAAGATGTGATAGAGCGGCAGCGCGCAGATGGTGCCCAGTTGCTTACCTGCAGGCAGCTTGCCCAGCGCCGGGGCATACCACGCGGCGGACTGCACGATGTTGGCGACGATGTTGCGGTGGGTGAGCGTGGCGCCCTTGGCCACGCCGGTGGTGCCGCCGGTGTATTGCAGCAGGGCCACGTCTTCCGCCCCCACCTGCGGCGGGCTGAAGGCGAGGCCAGCCCCTTGACTGAGCGCCGCCTTCCAGGCCATATGGCCCGGCAGCGACCAGCGCGGCACCAGCCGCTTTTTGTGTCGCACCACATAGTTGACGATGGCGCCGAGCGGAAAACCGAGCGTTTCGCCCATATTCGCCACGATCACATGTCGCACCGAAGTCTGCGCGATGACCTGCTGCAGGGTATGGGCAAAGTTTTCGAGGATGACGATGGCCACCGCCCCGCTGTCCTTGAGCTGATGTTCGAGTTCGCGCGGGGTGTAAAGCGGGTTGACGTTGACCACCACCAGCCCGGCGCGCAGCGCTGCGGCGACCGCCACCGGATATTGCGGCACATTGGGCATCATGATCGCCACACGGTCGCCTTTGTTCAGCCCGAGCGACTGGAAATAGGCGGCCAGCGCCGTGCTTTGCGCACCCCACTGCGCGTAGCTGGTTTTGTGGCCCATGAAGGCGTAGGCGGGACGCTCGGCGTAGGCCTTGAAGCTGCGCTCCAGCAGCTTGCCGACATTGGAAAAAATATCCGGGTCAATGTCCGCAGGCACGCCTGCGGGATAGTTCGCCAGCCAGATCCGCTCCATGAAATGTCTCCTGCTTTGTCTTTGATCGGCAGTGAAACGGGAAAAAAGCACGCCCGTTCGATTTTCAGAACATAGCCGATTCGGGGCGATTCGGCTAGAGGCTGATCACGGCTTCGCTTCGGCGGCTGCGGCGCTTTCCTCGGCCGCCGCCGCGCCCAGGCGACTGCGCAGGGCCGCGATGCGCGCCATAGCGGCGTCCTTGTTGCTGGTCTTGGGCTGCCCAGTCTGCATTTCACCGATGAAGCGGCTGGGGCTGCGCCCCGCTGCGCCGCGCCCTTGTTTGCGCTTCTGGCACCAGCTCAGCACCAGGGTCTGGCGCGCGCGCGTCACGCCCACATACATCAGGCGGCGTTCTTCTTCCTGGCTGGCATCGGTCAGCGGCCGGTCGTCGGCGAAAAAGGGCAGCAGACCTTCCTCGCAGCCGGCCAGCACCACATGCGGCCACTCCAGCCCCTTGGCGGCGTGCAGGGTGCACAGGGTGACGGCGTCGCGCTGGTCGCCGCGCTCCTGCAACTGGGTGATGAGCGAAATGGTCTGGGCGATCTGGGTGAGGCCAACCTTGTCTTCTTCAGCCTTGCGCTCGATCCAGCCGCAGAAGTCGTCGACGTTCTTCCAGCGCTGCTCGGCCTCGCGCGGGTTGTCGCTGTGCTCTTCCAGCCAGGCGCGAAAGCCTATGGTCTCGAGCATCTCGCGCAGCAACTCGCCGGCCGGCGCGGTTCGGGCGCGCCATTCGATGTCGTGCAGCAGACGGCCGAACTCGCGCAGATGATCGGCGGCGCGCGCGCCCACCGCGGCAGGCATGGAATCGCGAAACAGCGCTTCGAACATCGACACTTTCCATTGCCCGGCGAAGGTGCTCAGCGCCGCCAGGGTTTGCGGCCCGATGCCCCGGCGCGGCGTGGTGACGGCACGCAGAAAGGCGGGATCGTCGTCGGAATTGGCCAGCAGCCGCAGATAGGCGCAGACGTCCTTGATCTCGGCCCGGTCGAAAAAACTCTGCCCACCGCTGACCACATAGGGAATGTTGGCGCGGCGCAGCGCCTGCTCCAGCGGACGCGACTGGTGATTGGCGCGGTAGAGCACGGCGATATGCGCCAGCTCGGCATTGCGGCCGCTGCGCAGCGCCTGGACGCGCGCGGCCACCATCTGCGCCTCTTCGTCTTCGTTCTGCGCGGCGCGCACCTCCACCGCCTCGCCCTCGCCATGCTCGCTCCACAGACTCTTGGGGTAGAGCTTGGGGTTGCTCTGAATGATGGCGTTGGCCGCGCGCAGAATGGCGTTGGTCGAGCGGTAGTTCTGCTCCAGCTTGATGACTTCAAGCGTGGGCCAGTCGGTCTCGAGACGGCGCAGATTGTCCAGTGTGGCGCCGCGCCAGCCGTAGATGCTCTGGTCGTCGTCGCCCACCGCGGTGAAGCGGCCCTTGTCGCCCACCAGCAGGCGCAGCAGGTCGTACTGCGCGGCGTTGGTGTCCTGGTACTCGTCCACCAGCAGATAGCGCAGCTTGTTCTGCCAGTGCTCGCGCACGTGGGCATGCTGCTGCAACAGGGTGACGGGCAGCCAGATCAGGTCGTCGAAATCGACCGCCTGATAGGCCTGCAGCATGTCGGCATAACGCGCGTAGACCTTGGCGGCCACGCGCTCGTCGTCGTTCTCGGCCACGCGCGCCGCCGCTTCGGGCGTGAGCATGGCGTTTTTCCACAGGCTGATGGTCCACTGCCAGCGACGGGCCTGGGCGTTGTCGGTGGTGGCGCCGGCATCGCGCAGCAGACCGGTGACGTCGTCTGCCGCGAGGATGGAGAACTTGGGCTTCAACCCCAGCGCCTGCCCGCTTTCGCGCAACATGCGCACGCCCAAAGCGTGGAAGGTGGAGATGGCCAGTTTGCTGGCCACGCCGCGTTTGTCCACCAGTTGCGCCGCACGCTCGCGCATTTCGGCCGCCGCCTTGTTGGTGAAGGTGATGGCGGCAATCTGTTCAGGCTCGAGCCCGGCGCGCAGCAGGCGCCCGATCTTGTGCGTGATCACCCGCGTCTTGCCGCTGCCCGCCCCGGCGATGACGAGGCAAGGCCCGGACAGATGGGCGACGGCACGTTCCTGGGCGGCGTTGAGCATGGGGCAGTTAAAGACGCAAAGCGGTGCAGTCTATCCGCTCATTGCGCCGCGACGGCAGCCGCGGCCACATGCTCAAACGGCCTACTCGGGTTTGCTTCGGTAGGGTTCATCCGCAGGCAGAAAAACATGCTCGGCGCGTGCCTGCTCGGCCCACTTGGCCACCGCCGGATGGGCGGCAACTTCCTGCACATAACGCCAGGCCCAGTCCGGCAGCGTGGGGCGGTAGGTGAGAAAGCGCATGCAGACCGGGGCGTAGAACGCATCGGCCAGACCGAAGGCGCCGAACAGGAAGGGGCCGCCGCTGGCCTGCAGCGCGCCTTGCCACATCTGCAAAATCTGCTCGATGTCGCGCTGCACGGCCGGATTGAAGCCCCGGCCCGGCAGATCGGCCTCGATGTTCATCACCATGTGCTCGCGCAAGGCGCCGAAGCCGCTGTGCATGCTGGCGCACAGGCAGCGGGCCAGCGCCCGCTCGGCCACGCCTTGCGGCCAGAAAGCAAGCTCGGGAAAACGCTCGGCCAGGTATTCGCCGATGGCCAGCGAGTCCCAGATGCGCAGCTCGCCGTCTTCGAGCACCGGCACCTTCGCCACCGGCGAGAGGGGCGACACCTGCGCGGCGAACTCGGGCGTGTCGAGCCAGTGCTGGCGTTCTTCGAAGGAAATGCCAAACGCGGTCATGGCCACCCATGGGCGCATGGACCAGGAGGAGTAATTTTTGTTGCCGATGTGCAGGATGAACATCACGGGCCTTCGCGCGGGAGATAAAGGTCGCCATTGTCCCGCCCGGCCCGGCGCTTTCCAAACCGTTTTTTCGCATGGCCGCCATGCGGCCGACGCATGGTGGATGCCCTTTGCGAATCAGCGCCCCGCAGTCGCCCGCATCGACCCGTATTCCGACTCTTGGTACTTCGGGTCGAGATAGGTGGGGGCGATGGCCTCCAAAGACTCGGGATGCGGCACGCCGAGCGCGGGGACGAAGCCGGGCATGGCGCCGCCGCACACGCTGTCGACCCTCATCGAATCGAGGTTGTCGCGGCTCATCACCGGCTCGCCCGGAGCCAGTTCCATCATCAGCGCCTGCAGCCGCCCCAGCGCCTCGGGCAAGGGGATGATGCTGCGCCCGCAGCCGCCGCCCACCCGCGCCCACTGGCCGGAAAGCCGCACCAGTTCGGCCAAGGTGTAGGTGTTGGGGCCACAAAGTTCGTAAGTTTGGCCAAAGGTGTCGCGCGCCTGCGGCCCCACCAGGCTGCTGGCAAAAGCCGTGACCACGTCGCCGACATAAACCGGGGCAAAACGGGTTTTCGCTCCGGCCAGCGGCACGATGGGAAACATGCGCTGCAGCTTGGCGAAGGTATTGAGGAAATTGTCTTCGGGGCCGAACACCACCGAGGGACGAAACAGCGTGACGTCGATGCCCTCCTGCGCGCGGAGCGCAGCTTCGCCCGCACCCTTGGAGCGCAGATACATCGACGGCCCGTTGGAATCGGCCCCGAGCGCGCTCATGTGCACCACGCGGCGCACGCCCTGCTGCGCACAGGCGGCGGCGATGCGGCGCGGCAGATCGACATGCGCGCGGGCGAAGTCAGCGCCGTAGGGCTGTCCGCGCTTGCCGTGCAGAATGCCCACGAGGTTGACCACGGCATCGCGCCCTGCCACCAGTTTGGCCAGCTTGGCGTCATCATGCACATCGGTCTCGACCACATCGACCAGCGGCAGCTGCACCAGATGACGGGCACGCTGGCGACGGCGGGTGGGCACGGTGACGAAATGATTGCCCAACGACAGGGCGTTGACCAGACGGCTGCCAATGAATCCGCTGCCGCCGATGACGAGAATGTTCTTTTGCATGAGTGCTCCGAAAAAAGAGTTCAGCGCTGATTGCTCGCCAGCATGGCGTCGGGTGAGCCCACATCGCCCAGCCTGGCCTTGAGCGACTGCGGCTTGCCGCTGAGGATGGCGGCGTACACCGTGGCGTTGGCCAGCACGCGTTTGACGTAATCGCGAGTTTCGGGGATGGGAATGTTCTCGGCGAAAATGGCGCCGGGCAGCAGCGGCTGATCGGGCAGGCCCATATTGCGCCAGCGCAGCGGCCGTCCTGGCCCGGCGTTGTAGCCCGCGGCGGCCAGCGCCTCGGAGCCGTCGAACTGCTGCAGCAGACCGCCAAGATAGGCGCTGCCGAGTTGCACATTCACCCCCACATCGGCGATCTGGTCATGGCTGTAATCGGTCAGGCCGATCTTGCGCGCCACCAGTTTGGCGGTGGCCGGCATGAGCTGCATCAGCCCCGAAGCACCCACCCACGACTTGATGTTGGCGATGAAGCGCGACTCCTGGCGGATCAGGCCGTAGAGAAAGGCCTCGTTCACGTCTTCGGCCTGAGAGGCTTTGCCGATGGCCTCACGGTAAGGCATGACGTAGCGCTGGGCGATGTCCACCCCGCCCTTGACCCGTTCGCTGGTGTTGATGCAGCGATCCCAGAGCTGCTGCTGACAGGCCAGTTCGGCGGCGCCCTGCATTTGCGGGTTGTCGAGCCCGCGCAGCGAGAAATTCCATTCACGCACGGCCTCGCTGCGCAGGTCGATGCTGAACAAGGCCAGCGAGCGCTGCAGCCCCGGCCGCGCCGCCTGCTGCGCAACGGCCGACAAAGGCGCCGGCGGCAGGGAAACCGGCAGACTGACCTTCATGCCCAGCGCGTCGGTGGCGAGCTGGCCGTAAAAATCCCAGGGGTTCGCCACCTCGGCCAGCAGCGCGCGGCCCTCGATGGGGTGACCGAGTTTTTCGAGCGCACGGGCGTGCCAGTAGCGCCACGACAGGTCTTTGTCGCCCTGATCAATCAACGTGCGCGTGGCGCTGCGCACCAGCGCCCAGTCTTGCGCGCGCAGCGCGGCGCGCGCTTGCCATTCGAGCACCGTGGTCGAAGGCACAAAGGCCGAATCGGCCTGGCCCATGCGGGCATACCAGCGGGCCGCTTCGGGCTGCAGGTTGAGCGCGGCCGACAGACCGATGCGCCCCCAGAGCTGAGCCCGGTCTCGCGCGGGCAGCGCGGAGAAGTTGTCTTGCAGCAGGCGTGCGGCCTGCCCCGGATCTTGCCGCGCCATGCTCAGCAGCGCCAGCACCAGATACTGCCGCTGATCGGCGTTGGCGATCGCCGCAGACGGCCCTCGCCGCACCACATCGAGCAGATAGCGCACCGAGTTGGCATCGGTCTGCGCCAGAATGCGCCAGCTACCCGCCGGCAGAAAAGGCGCGAGCAGATCGCGCGCCTGCTTGGCCCGGCCGTCTTCGTAAAACCGGCGCATACGCTGCCACAGCATCTCGCGCGGCATGGCGCCGTCATGCAGCAGCGCGCTGGCCGCACTGTTGCAACCCAGGCCGCCATAGCGCTGATCCATCCACAGCTTGAACACCTGCGCCGTCACGTCGGCATGCTGGGTGACGAACTGGCTTTGCAGGTCGTAGCACTGCACCTGCGGGTCGTCGCGCATGATGAAGTGCGGATAGACGCGGTTGAAATCAGTCCAGTCTTCGCGCTTGCCCAGCTCTAACAACCAGTCGTTGCGCAGGCGGTCGAGCACATAGGTATGCGGATAGGCGCGGGCGAAAGCCTCGAAGTCAGCCTGCGTGGCATCGGTCAGCGTGGGCTTGATCGCCCAGTAGGCCACCCAGGGTTCGAGCAGCGTGCCCTTGAGTTGCGCCAGGGCGTCGAGCGCGGGCTGCGGGTCGCCCAGCGCCGATGCCTTTTGCGCGGCCAGCAGTAACTGCGCCTGATCGACCGGAATGACCGGCATCGCCGGCATGACCACCGGCGCCGCGCTCGCACTGGCCTGCACCGCGGGCGCCGCCACACTGGCGGCGATGGGCGCAGACTGCGCCATCGCCAGCGGCGTGAGCACGCTCAAACCCAGCCCGCCGAAACAGCGCACGAAGCGGCGCAAAATAAGCGGCAACAACCGATTCATTCTCATAGGACGTCAGCTTACCGTGAACCCGCCCCTGTACGACCCATTGTCCCCAGAACCTGATCAGCATTTGCGCCCCAATCTGCGGCGCGAACTGATCGCCAGACGCCAGGCGCTGACCGACCTGGCGCGTCGCGATGCCGAGCTGGCCGAGCGCCTGCTGCAGGTGCTCGACGCACTGGAGCCCGAAACCCTCGGCGCCTACTGCGCCACCCGCGGCGAGTTCGACCCCATGCCTGCCGTCACAAAGTGGCTGGCGGCGCATCCCGAATGCACCCTCGCCCTGCCCCGCGTCAAAGAAGCGACCAAGGAAATGGTCTTCATCGCCTGGGCGCCGGGCGAGCCGCTGCGCCCCGGCCCTTACGGCATCGCCGAACCCACGGGAGAAATCGTGCTCAACCCCGCCACCCTGCTCGTCCCCTGCGTGGGCTTCGCCGACGTCGGGCTGCGCCTGGGCTATGGCGGCGGCTACTACGACCGCTATCTGGCCGGGCGCGAAGAGGTTTACACCGTGGGCTTGAGCTATGCCTGCTGCGAGCTGCACCAGCTCGACATGCAGCCGCACGACCAGCTCATGGACTTGGTGCTCACCGAAGACGGCCTGTACGGCCTGGACGCGCTCTCGCTCACCCTGGTCGATTGAAGCCCAACGTCGATCCGCTGCTGGAGCACGCCGAAGTCGTCCCCGACGTCAGCGGTCAACCTTCCAGCCCGCGCTACGGCGACGTTTACGCCAGCCGCGCCGGCGCGCTGGGGCAGGCGCGCGGCGTTTACCTGCAGGGCTGCGGCCTGCTCGACACCCAGTCCCGCTGGGCGGGCCGCGAGCAGTTCACCGTGCTGGAAACCGGCTTCGGCCTCGGGGTGAACTTTCTCGCCACCTGGGCCGCATGGCGCGCCGACCCGCAGCGCTGCGCCCGGCTCGACTACGTCAGCCTGGAACTGCACCCGGTGCGCGCCGCCGATCTGCTGCGCCATGCGCCGCCCGAGTTGCTGCCGCTTGCCGTGGAACTGGCCGCGCAATGGCCACCGCCCGTGCGCGGCCTGCACCGCATCGTGCTCGACAAAGGCCGAGTCAGGCTGCTGCTGGCTTTTGGCGATGCGGCCGAACTCGTGCCCAAACTCAAACTGGCCGCCGACGCGCTCTACCTCGACGGCTTCACGCCCGTGCGCAACCCCGCCATGTGGACGCCCGAACTCTTCCGCGCCCTCGCACGGCTGTGCAAGCCCGGCGCCCGGGCGGCCAGTTACACCGTGGCGCATGCGGTACAAAAGGGGCTGGGCCAGGCCGGTTTCGAGGTCGAATTGCAACCAGGCTGGGGCGGCAAACAGCAGCGCCTGCAAGCCGCTTTCAATCCCATCTGGAAGCGCACACGCCACACCCTGCCCACCCCCTGGCCCGCAGCGCAGCCGCGACATGCCGTGGTCATCGGCGCCGGTCTCAGCGGCGCCGCCTGCGCCCATGCCTTGGCACAGCGCGGCTGGACGGTCGAAGTCCTCGAAGTCGGCCCGCACCCCGCGGGCGGCGGCTCGGCCATGCCCGCAGGGCTGGCGCATCTGCAACCCTCGGCAGACGACAACCTGCTCTCGCGCCTCACCCGCGCCGGCATGGCCGCATTACGCCGCGCCCTGCCGCCCGAACCAACACCCCCAGGGCCGGGCTGCGCCCAGCCCGCCCCCCGAGGGGGGCAAGAAAACTTGGGACGGCCCGGCGTTTTCTTGAGACACGATCTCGCGCAGTTCGCCGCCGCCACCCTCACCCCCGCCGACGCCGCCGACGAAAAGCGCATGCAAGACTGGCGCTCAAGCGTGCACCTGCCCGCGGAAATGGCGCAATGGAACGAAGTCGGCTGGCAGGTGGACAGCGCCGTGCTCGCCAATCAGGCCCTGTGCGCGGCCTGGCTCAACTCCTCGCGCATCACCCTGCGCTGCAACACCCGGGCGGCCCGACTCCAGCGCGACGGCAGCACCTGGTGCGTGCTCGACGCCGCCGGGCAAGAGCTGGCCCGCGCTCCGCAGATCGTGCTCGCCAGCGCGCTGCAAACCCCGGCGCTGCTCGCCGCCAGCGGGCTGATCCCCAGCCCCGACTGGCTGCCCCTGCACCCCTTGCGCGGCCAGGCGCAGGCGCTGCCCGCCCGCCTCTGGCCCGCGCTGCAAGGGCTTGCGCAGCCGTGGATGGGCAGCGGCTATGTGCTGCGCCTGCCGCGCGCGGCGGTGCGCCAGCTTCAACAGTCTGGCGAGGAAGACTGGCTACTGATCGGCGCCACCTTCGAAACCGAAGACCAGCCCCTCACCCCCGAACAAGCCTGGGCACACAACCGCGCGGGCCTGAGCGCGCTTACCGCCTCGCCTCCCCTGCCCGAACACACTGCCGCACTGCGTCACTTTGTCGGCACCCGCGCGGCCAGCGCCGACCGTCTGCCCTACTGCGGCCCCCTCGCCGACCTCGCGCCGCTGCTGGCCAATCCCCAGCGCGCCGCCGGCAAACAATTGCACGAACTCCCCCGCCTGCCGGGCGTGGCCGTGTGCACGGGGATGGGTTCGCGCGGCCTCACCCTCGCCCCGCTGCTGGCCGAAACCCTGCTGGCCCAGATCGAAGGCACGCCGCTGCCCCTCGAAACCGATCTGGCCGACAGCATCGACCCGGCGCGCATGGCCTTGCGGCGTCTGCGCCACGCGCAGACGTAGCCGCCTGATTGAGCCAGAGCCCCTCGTGGCGCCCCGGATGGACAACGCCCCGGTGCGTTTGTAAAGTGCGAGAAAACACTCTCTCCATTCCCGGGAGGCTCTCATGCTGGGTGAATTCGTCAGTGCCGAGCAGTACGCCCGCCTGCTGCAACGCGGGCAACAAGACAGCGAAGGCTGGCTGCAGTTCGACCCGGCGCGAATGCAAAGCCATTACAACCGCCACCCTTTTCTGCTGCAGCATCGGCTCAACCAGCACCCGATGTTCGACATCGAGCCTTTGTTCGAGCTGGCCCGCCGCCATCCGGCCAACAAGGTGTTGTTCCGCCGCGGCGACATTGCGCCCGATGCCGACTTCGAAGCCTCTTTTGTCCGCACCGATACGGATCTGACGCTCGACCATCTGCTGACGCACTTCGAGCCCTTGCACGGCTATATCTGCATCAACAACCCCGAGCAGGATGCGATTTACCGGCCGCAGATCGAGAGTTTGCTGGCGGAGATCACCGCGCACACGCAACCGCTCGACCCGCACATCACCTGGTACTCGACCTATGTGTTCATCTCGGCGCAAGGCGCCGTCACGCCGTATCACATGGATCGGGAGATGAACTTTCTGCTGCAGATTCGCGGCGAAAAGACCGCCGATCTATGGAGCCAGACCGACCCGCTCATCATGAGCCCGGCGCAGAAAGACCGGCTGCTGGCCTACGAGGGCACGCGGCCGCCCTACAAACCGGAGTTCGAGCAGCGCGCCCTGCACTTCTCGCTGCGACCCGGCCTGGGCCTGCATCACCCGTTCATCGCGCCGCATCGGGTGTGGACGCATTCCAACCTGTCCGTCTCGCTGGCCTTCACCTTCCGCACCCGTCAGTCCGACCGCCACACTGCCGCGCATCAGTTCAACGCCCGCCTGCGCCGCATCGGCCTGCAAAACCCCAAACCCGTGGGTGAAAGCGCCTGGGTGGACGGCGCCAAGGCCGCTTCCTTGCATGCCTTGCAACGTCTGCGCCACCCCTTGCAGCTGGCGGCGCACTGAATTCATCGGACCTTCATCCAATATCGATCTCGCTCCACGCCGCGAACTGCTGCTGCAGCCAGTGCAGCATGGCCGCAACTTCGGGGCGCTGTTGTGCGCCGGATCGGGTCGCCAGGTAATAACCGTAGCCGGCATCGACCCGCCGGCCCACCGGGGCGATCAGGGTGCCGGCGGCCAGCAGATCGCGGATGAGGCCGATCTGCCCCATCGCCACGCCCTGCCCGGCCACCGCGGCCTGAATGACCTGATAGGTGTAGTTGAACCGCAGCCAGCGCTGCGGCTCGGGTTGCGGCAAGCCCAGCCCCGCATACCAGCCGCCCCACGACAGCGCCTGCAGATTGGCGCGGGCGATGGGCGGCGCGCTGTGGATGCGCACATCGTCGATCCAAACACAGCGGGGTAGATCGTCCAGAGCGCCGGGCGCGCGCCCGGTCTGCGCCAGCGCGGGGCTGCACACCGGAGTGATTTCTTCGCCGAACAGAAAAGTGGTGTGCGGCGCGCGGGCCAAGGGGTTGTCGTCGCGCAGGCGGCGAATGGCGATGTCCAGCCCACCGGCCTCCAGATCGCTGAGGTTGTCGAAGGTTTCGACGGCGATGTCGATGTCGGGATGGGCGCTCTGAAACTCTCCCAGCCGGGGAATGAGCCACTGGCTGGCGAGCGAGGCAAAGGTGGTGATCTGCACCCGCGGCCGCCCCTGGCTGGCGCGCAGCCCCTCCACCGCGGTGTCGAGTTGCTGCAGCGCCTGCCGCACCACCACCGCGAACTGCTCGCCCGCAGGTGACAGCCGCACGCGCGGGCCTTCGCGCACGAACAGCGGCACGCCGACACTCGCTTCCAGGGTCTGGATCTGACGGCTGAGCGCGGACTGCGTCAGCGCCAGGGCATCGGCCGCAGCGGTAAAACTTCCCAGCCGCGCCGCCGCCTCGAAGCCGCGCAGATTGCCCGCATCGACCTGGCGGCTGCGCGGCATCAGCGCGGCCGAAGCGGCCGCTTGGCGCTGCGCGCCATCATCCATTTTTCGCATCATTAACCTTCCGTATTTGCGCTTTTTACAACCCGATCGGCCGCCTAGACTTCAATCAACCTGAAGGCTGGGAGCAAATCGAAAACTCCTTTGCGCCCTTCGCCTTCATGCTTTTTTGACATGCTATCGTGACAAGCCAACGGGAGGTCATCATGCCGCAGACCGAAGTGTCCATCCAGCGCGACTGGATCGAGTTGCAGCCCGGCGATTCGCTGACGCTGCGCAACGCCGCAGGGCAAAGCGTGCAGCTGGAGTCGGCGCAGACGCTGGCGTCACGGCCCGGCCCGGTGCGCGTCTGGCTCACCGAAGAAGGCCAGCCGGACGACGTGTTTCTGCACGCTGGAGACGGCTACACGGTGCGCGGCTCAGGCCGGGTGGTGCTCACCGTGTGGTGCGGTGCGGCGCGGCTGCGCTTGGGCGCCAGCGACCGAGTCGCCTCGTCGCCTCAAACCGCCATGCCCAGTTCGCGCTCCATCCAGTCAGCCAGCGCGTGGGCCACGGCGTGCGGCGCTTCGGCCATGAGGTTGTGACCGCATTCGAGCATCACCAAACGCTGGCGCGGCAACGCCGCGCGCAGGTCTTCGGCTTGGGCGGGCGGCGTCATGCGGTCGTGCTCGCCGAGCAGAAACAGGGTCGGCCCGCCCCATGAGCGCGCCGCCGCTTCGCCCGCCGAATAACCGTCGCAGGCGGTGAGGTCGGAGGCCAGCAGACTGCCCTCGGCCCAATGGGCCTGCTGCCGCAGTAACAACTCGCGGTAGGCCTGCGGAGACTGAAAACCCGTCGCAGGGGTGAGCGGCTCAGCCTGGGCGTAAGACCACTTCACCACGTTGTCGATGGCCTCTTGCGGCGCCTCCTCGGCCTGCGCCAGCAACTTGCGCGACACCCGCATGGGCCAGGAAATGCCCAGCAGCGCCAGCCCTCTGAGCTGACCGGGGCGCTGGCCCGCGGCATGCAGCGCAACCAGCGAACCCATGCTGTGACCGGCCAGCACCACCGGGCCGATCTGACGCGCGTCGAGTTGCGACCAGACCCAGTCGGCCATGCTTTCGATGCGGGCCAGCGGCGGCGCGGGCGTGGCGCCGTGCGCCGGAAACTCCAGCGCCAGGCAATGCCAGCCGCGCGCCGTCAACCAGTCGGTCTGCGCCGTCCACACGCTGGCGTCGCCGCCCGCGCCGTGCAGCAAAACGAGGGGAATGGAGGAGGGATGATGGGCGGACATGGCGTTTCGTTCAAAAAATGGGCTCTCAAGGAAATGCCGGGCCGCCCCAAGTTTCCTTGACCCCCACGGGGGGCGGGTCGGCGAACCGACCCTGGGGGCGCCCAGCAAGCGCAAGACCTGCGGGAATGACCTCTGGTCTGTACGCAATGGACTGACTATATTTCACCTACTGAAAAAACAGAGGAGAACGCCATGAAAGTCAGCGACATTCTGCGGGTGAAAGGTCATGTGCTGTTCACCGTGCCGCCCGAGGCCCGCCTGCTGCAAGCGGTGCAGACCATGGCCCAGCATGACATCGGCTCGCTGGTGGTCATGGCGCACGGCAAGCTCGTCGGACTGCTCACTTTTTCGGAAGTGATGGCCGCGGTCGCCGAGGGCGAAGGCGTGCTGGGCGATCACATCGTGGCCGAACGCATGGACACGCGCTACGAAGTCTGCGGCCCCGAAACCACGCTGGACACCCTGCGCCGCACCATGCTGGAGGCCGGCGTGCGCTATATCCCGGTGATGCAGGACGATGCGCTGCTGGGCGTCATCTCGTTTCACGACGTGGCGCAGGCCGTGGTACGCGAGCAAGACTTCGAGAACCAGATGCTCAAGGCCTACATCCGCGACTGGCCGGAAGACGAAGGCCAGCCCGAAACGGCCGGGGCGCCCGTGCCCGCCTCGGCTCCGGCGCGAAGCTGAACCTGGGCCGGGGGGCAGGTAGCATTCGGGGGCGGCGCCAACTCGCGCCGCGCTGAATCCTCCCTCATGCCCACCCTGCTCTATCTCCACGGCTTTCGTTCGTCGCCGCAATCCGCCAAGGCGCGCGTCACAGCGCAGCGCGTTGAGCAAATCAATCAGCAGCGCACCCGCCAAGGTCAGCCGCCGCTGCGCTGGCTCTGCCCGCAACTTCCGCCCTCGCCGCGCGAGGCGATGACGCTGTGCCACGACTTGCTGGGCAACATACGCGGCGACGATCTCTGCCTCATCGGCAGTTCGCTCGGTGGGTTTTATGCCACCTGGCTGGCGCACACCCTGCAGGCCCGCGCGGCGCTGCTCAACCCCGCGGTCGATCCCGCCCGCGATCTGCGCGGGCAGATCGGCACGCTGGCGGCCTGGCACGACCCGGCGCTGCAATTCAACTTCACCGCACAGCATGTGGACGAACTCCACGCGCTGGAAGTCGGCGATCTGCGCTCCCCCGTCCCGAACCCGCAACACTATTTTGTGATCATCGCCCAGGGCGACGAGGTGCTGGACTGGCGTGAAATGGCCGCACGCTATCAGGGCGCGAAGTGCAGCGTGCTGCCCGGCGGCGATCATGCGCTGTCGAATTACGCGCAGCAGCATCTCGACCCGGTTCTGCAGTGGTGCCTCAACCCCGCTTCAAACGACTTTTAAGGGATTTTGTTCATGCGACTTCAAGGCAATATCGCCCTCATCACCGGCGCGGCCCAGGGCATCGGCCTGGCCACGGCGCACAAATTCGCCGCCGAAGGCGCCAGCCTGGTGCTATGCGACCGCAACCCGGCCACCCTCGACCCCGTCGCCGCAGAGCTGCGCAGCGGCGGCGCGCAAGTGCTGGCGCAGGCGCTCGATGTGTCCGACCGCGCCGCGTTCACCGCGCTGGTCGATGCCGCCATCGCCCAGTTCGGAAAAATTGACACCTTGGTGAACAACGCGGGCATCACCCGCGACGCGCGGCTGGTGAAAATGACCGACGAGCAGTTCGACGCCGTGATCGACGTGAACCTGCGCGCCGTGTTCCGCTGCACCCAGATCGTCGCGCCGCACATGATCGAACGCGGCAGCGGCGCCATTCTCAGCGCCTCCAGCGTGGTGGGGCTGTACGGCAACTTCGGCCAGACCAATTACGCCGCCACCAAGGCTGGCATCATCGCCATGACCAAGACTTGGGCGCGCGAACTCGGCCCCAAGGGCGTGCGAGTCAACGCGGTCGCCCCCGGCTTCATTCAGACGCCCATGCTCGCCACCATTCCCGACAAGGTGATGGAGCAAATGGCCGAGCGCGTGCCCCTGCGCCGCCTGGGACAGGCCGAAGAAATCGCCAGCGTCTATTCCTTTCTCGCCAGCAGCGAAGCGAGCTATATCAGCGGCGCGGTCATCGAGGTTGACGGCGGGATGACTCTATGAGGGGTGGGCCCCCACGCTCACTGCGTTCGCTGCCCCCCGAGGGGGGCGGCGCAGCCCTTCGGGCGGCCGGGCGGGCTGCGCGCTTTAGTTCGTTTGACGGAGACTCCGATTGAGTAATGTGCTGTTCGAAGAAGGTGGCAAGTTTCACGCCGGTCGCATCATGAGCGAGGCGGAAGCCAGTCTGCAGATCGAGCTTGACTCGGGCAAGCGGCAGAAAATCAAGGCGGCGCAAGCGCTGGTGCGCTTCGACAAACCGGCGCCCGCCGAACTCATGGCCTGGGCGCAGGCGCAGCAGGAAGGAATCGACCTCAATCTGTTGTGGGAATTCGCCCCGGAAGACGAATTCCATTTCGATCAGGTCGCGGCCGACTACTACGGCGGCACGCCCGATGGCGGGCAGCGCGCCGCCATATTGCTGCGGCTGTTCAGCGCGCCGCATTACTTCCAGCGGCGCGGGCGCGGCGGTCAGTTCCGCAAGGCCCCGGACACGCAGGTGCAGGCTGCGCTCGCGGCCATCGCACGCAAGGAAGAGCAGCTACGCCAGATCGACGCCTTCGCCGCTGAACTGGCTGCGGGTCGCTGCCCGCAGCCCATCGCAGAAAAGCTCTACCAAATCCTGTTCAAACCCGATAAAAACAGCCCCGAGTTCAAGGCCGTTGCGCTGGCGGTCAAGCAGACCGGGCACGGCGCGCTCACCCTGCTGCGCGACGCCGGGGCCATCGCCTCGCCGTGGGCGTTTCACATGCAGCGCTTTTTGCTGGAACGCTTTCCCAAGGGCACGGCTTTTCCGGCACTGGCGATGCCGTCGTTCAACGAAGCGCTGCCACTGGCCGAGGCTGCCGCCTTCAGCATCGACGACTCGGCCACCACCGAGATCGACGATGCGTTTTCGCTGCAATGGCTGGACGATGGCCGGGCGCGGCTGGGCATCCACATCGCCGCCCCGGCGCTGGCGCTGGTCCGCGATTCCGACTGGGAGCAGATCGCGCGCAACCGCCTGTCCACCGTGTATATGCCGGGCGACAAGATCACCATGTTGCCCGACGCCCTGGTGCAGACCTTCACGCTGCAAGCCGGGCGCGACTGCCCCGCGCTGTCGCTCTACTGCACCGTCGGCAGCGACCTGCAGGCCGCCGAATTCGAAACCCGCGTGGAGCAGGTGCGCATGGCCAGCAATCTGCGCCACGACCAGCTCGACGCCTTGGTCACCGAAGAAGCCCTCGCGGCCGATCCGGCAACGCAAAGCTACCCCCACGCCAAAGAGCTGGCGTGGCTGTGGACGTTCGCGCAGCAACTCAAGCGCGGCCGAGAACAGGTGCGCGGCAAACCCGAGCGCGCCGGCGGGGTGGACTACACCTTCCGCATCGACGGCCTGGAACAAGGCGCCGAGGCTGCGACCGTGCGCATCGAGCCGCGCCGACGCGGCGCGCCGCTGGACACCATCGTCGCCGAGCTGATGATTCTGGCCAACGCCACCTGGGGCGGCTGGCTCGCCGAGCTGGGCATGCCCGGCATCTACCGCAGCCAGAGCGGCTTTGGCGCCAATCTGCGCACCCGCATGGGTCTCAAACCCGCGCCGCATCAGGGGCTGGGCGTGGCGCAATATGCGTGGTGCACCTCGCCGCTGCGGCGCTATGTCGATCTGCTCAACCAGGGCCAGCTCATCGCCTGCGCCCGCTTCGGCAAGACCGCGCTGCTGCAGGCGCCGTTCAAGCCGCGCGACCCGCTGCTGTACGCCATCGTCGAATCGTTCGAAGACACCTACAAGGCTTACTCCACCCACCAGTCGGCGCTGGAACGCTACTGGACGCTGCGGTATCTGGCCCAGCAGGGGCTCGACACGTTTGAGGCCAGCGTGCTGCGCGAAGGCGCGGTGCGCGTAGACGGCCTGCCGCTGGTGTTCACCGCCGTGGGTGCACAAGACCTGCCGCGCAACACGCGGGTGCGGGTGCAGATCACCGGAACGGATCTCATCACCCTGGAAGTCTTTGGCCGCGTGCTCAGCCAGCTCGACGCCCCGCAGCAAGCCGCGGCCACGGACACCGAAGCCAGCG